>JAKDIE010000388.1 GCA_030450655.1 Ruaniaceae bacterium | reverse complement strand
ACCGACGCGCCGGCCCGCCGCGCGACGTGCGCTACACCCTCATCTGGGAAGAGCCCGAAATCAGCTGCGGAACCCCAGCACAACCATCCCGTGAAGAAGCAGACTCGAGCAGGGTCTTCGGAAAGAGCGCGAGGCGTCACGCGGTGACGGCGATCTCCGCCTTGACCCTCCTATTGGCCTTCTCCACGTCGAGGCGCGTCAGCAGCAGCAGGATGATGAAGTTCATGATGGCCGGGATCCACAGGTACATGAAGCTGATCATCTGCAGCGCGGACTCCGGCTGCGTGTCCGCACCACCGACGTAGCCACTCCATGCGAGCAGCCATCCTGCCAGTGCCGTCCCGATTCCGCCGCCCAGCTTCACGCCGAACGAGGTACAGGAGTACATGACCCCATCGATGCGCCGGTTCTTGGTGAGGTAGGTGTACTCGGACGCCTCGGCTATCAGTGCGTTCAACGTGCCTTGCAGCGGGCTCATCCCGAGCGAGGCCAGGCCCGTGAAGAGGAGCATGAGGGGAATGCTGCCCATGTACGCCGCGACGAGAACACCGAGCCGGCCGACGACCGCGATCACATACCCGGTGATGTTCACCCGGTACATCTCACCGAACCGCTTCACGAGGAACGGGGTGAAGAGCAGACCGATGATCAACGGCGCGTTGATCGCCCACGCGAAGACTCCGAGAAGGTTCGCGTCGCCGAGGATGTACGTCATGAAGTAGATCCCCATGTTGAGCGTCGCGGTGAAGATCTGCGCCAGGAGGAACACGAGTAGGATGATGAGGTAGTACTTGTTGGCCACCACGAGCTTCGCGGCCTCCTTGAAGCTGGTCACCTCCACCTCGGCGAGCTCCGCGGGGTCATGGTGGGCGCCCGGCCGGTCCGCAAGCTCCTCGCGCGAAAGCTCGCGCACCGAGAACACCGACAGCGAGTTCACGGCTAGCCCGATCACGGCGTAGATGATGGCGATCGTGCGCCAGCCCTCGGCGCCGCCACCGAACTGTTGCACACCTGCGACGGTGAAGGTCTGGATGAGCATGCTCGTCCCGAAGGCGAACATGAAGCGGATGGAGCCCATCTGCACACGCTCGGCACCGTTCTTGGTGATGAGCGCCGTCAACGCCGAGAAGGCGATGTTGTTGGCCGTGAAGAAGACCGCGTTCAGCAGCGTGTAGGCGATGAAGAACCAGGCGTATTGCGCGGTCTGGCCGACGTTGGTCGGGATCGCGAAGGTGGCGATGAGCGTGGCGGCGCAACCGAAGTACGCCCAGAACATCCACGGACGTGCCTTGCCCATCTTCGTGTGCGTGCGGTCGATGAGGTTTCCGAAGAAGAGGTCACTGACCCCGTCGAAAAGCCGGGAGGCCATGATCAATGTGCCGATGATGCCTGGGTTCAAGCCCACGGCATCGGTGAGGTAGATCATGACGAACGCGGACAGGAACGCATACACGACGTTCCCGCCGACATCGCCCGATCCATAACCGATCTTGTTGTACCACTTGAGGTACGTCTTCTCTTGGGTGGCAGACACGTCGTTGTGACCCTTCACTAGTTCACTGCTCGATGGTGGGAATCACGGTGATGTCGAACCGGAACGTCTCGGCATCCACGCGGTACTTTTCGAGGAGTTCAGGACCGCAGCTGTTGGACCCGATCCCGGCGTTGGCGTGGTCCAGGCACAAAACGGTGCTGCCCGCCGGTACGAGTTCATAGCTGTGGGCACGTCTCGCCAGCTCTTCCTGCGTGTAAGGGGAGGCGTTGAAGGAGAAGGTCTCGCTCCCCACGGCGGTGAGGGACAGACCGCCTCCGGCCACGATGACGTAGTCACAGTCCGCGTGGCTGCCGTTCTCCTGCGGACGCAGGTAGTCCTCGTGCAGGCGGAAGACGTCGGAGCCAAAGAGGCCG
>JAKDIE010000387.1 GCA_030450655.1 Ruaniaceae bacterium | reverse complement strand
GTGAAATCGCCCAGCGTGTCAAACGGGGAGCCGGCGATCGTCACGTCCGCGTTGAGCGAGCCCACGGCCTGACGCTCAGCCGGGTCCAGCGTGCTCCACTGCAGCAGGAACACGGTGGTATCGCCGTCGGCATACTCCTGAAGTTCGAGCAGCGAGGTTGCCTCGACGATCTCCACTCCTTGATCTCCAAGGATGTTCGCCAGCGCCATGGCGCCGTTGGCCGTGTTGTTGCCGATGCTCATCCAGTTCGTGTTCGTTTCGCGGGCCGCGTTGTACGCGGCGAGGGCGATCAGTACCACTGCGAGCGCGCACACCCACCACCAGCGGCGCGCAAAGCGGCCCACCTTCGTGAGGGCGGACTCGGTGGGGGAGGATTCGATCTCTGCCTCCGGCAGTGCGGTGATCATTGCGCCACCGCCAAGCGCCGCACGGGTTCGGCGCGCTCAACCGCCGCAGCCAGCGTGCTCAACCCGTCGAAGTCGGTGCGTGATCCGCTGCGATCGCCGTACGCGAGCGCATCGAATACGTTCCCGCCCGCGTTCCAACCGGCCGCGAGGCTCGGGAAGATGGCGGTGCCAGCCATGGCCGCCTCGTGGGCCGTCATTCCCGGGGTCTCGTCCAGCAGCACGCGCTCGTCCAGCGAGCGCACGATTCCGCGGTACGCGTCGAGGCAGGCGGAGGTGAAGTCATCGCGGGCGGCGGCGGAGCGGGCGTCCGCCCAGAGATCCGCTGAGGTGCGGGAATCCTCGAACAAGGTGGCGGAGCGGTGTGCACGCGCGGCCGTCGGGCGGTTCTGGCGCACGCGCCCACGGTAGAGGAACACGATCACCACGGCCGCGATCACGGCGGCGATGATGACGAGGACCACCACAGTGGAGGTGGCGCTCGTGGTTCCCGAGAACAGGTTGCTGATCTGATCGAGGAACCAGTTCACGAAGCGCTGCCAGAGGGTGGGCTGGGTGTTGTAGATGGACTTCTCGAGCTCTTCGATCGCCCAGCGCTGGGCCTCTGCGGCATCGGGCTCGACGGGGACCTCACGTGGAAGAAGCACGGATGAGTTCCACATCCAAGCCCTCCTTTCGCATCCGCAGGTCCACGTACAGCAGTGCCGAGAGCGAGGCGATGAACGGCGTCGTCAGGGCACTGATCAGCGCACCGACTGCCAGCGTCATGATGCCGGAGACCCAGATTCCAGCCTGGCCCAACGATGCGGCCCAGCCGGCGAGCATGCTGACAGGGAGCGAGAACACCCCGGCGATTGCGCCCACAATCACCGTGCCAAGGAGCAGCACGAAGGCATTGCGCCAGAAGTAGCCCTTGGTGAGGTTCCACGAGCGGCCCATCGACTGGAACACGCCGGCACGCTCCATGACGACCGCGGGTGCGGCCACGCCGAAGCGCACGTAGAAGAATGCTGAGATCGCGGCCACGAGCGCCGTAAACGCCACGACCAAGATGAGCACCAGCACCCAGTTCGTCTCATTGAACGCCGTGACGGCCGCGAAAACGAGGGCTCCGGCGAGGGCGAGCGCGATCACCACGCCGGTGAGGGTGAGCGCGGAGACCAAGAACGTCACGCCCACAAGGCGCAGGATCGAGCCCTTCACCCGCGAGAGCACCTCCGAAATGTTAACTTTCCGGCCGAGGACGCTTTGCGTCACCGAGAGGACGAGCAGGCCATTCAACACGATCGAGGCGATCACCGAGAAGATCGAGGCGACCGCCGAAGCACCGCTGATGGCGAACAGGGTATCTGTGCCGACCCCGATGGGGTAGGCCGGATCGAAATCGGTGCCTACGCCCCAGAGGGCGCCGCCGAGAAGGACCGCCTGGATGAGGCTGAGGATCACGGCGACCGCGAGGGAGAGGCCGAACATGACCTGTGGGTTGTGCTGGATCGCCCGGAATGCGCCGTCAAATAA
>JAKDIE010000086.1 GCA_030450655.1 Ruaniaceae bacterium | reverse complement strand
GCGTGAATGGGCACGTGTGCGGGCCCGTCCCCGCGCACGCTCGCGCCCGAGATCCCACAGAAAATGATCGAAATCGACCTCCATCGTGTGCCGCGGCGATGCGTAGAACTGCCGCTTGTTGCGATCGTGATCGCGGCCCATCGTTGCTCTCATCTCCGAATCGGACGGTGTGGCGTACGCCCCCGCAAGGATCTCGGCGATCCATTCGCTCTGTGCTTGGGCGAGCGGCATCACCGCCCCTACCGGCTGTAGCAGACCGATGAAGTACAGCCCGGGAAGATCGGGATGGATGGTCCGCTTGAAGAGCGGCAGTTCGTTCTCGGCCGCTTCGACCAGGCGCGGATCGAGGAACGGGAAGGACACGTTGTAGCCAGTCGCCCACACGATCAGATCGGCCGGAACGCGGCTGCCGTCCAAAAACACCACTGCGTCGCCATCGAGTCGTTCGATCCCGGGCTTCACGCACACCCGCCCTGCGGCGATACGTTCGCGGATTCGATCCGACTGGACCGGGTGCGATTGTCCCGGCGTGTGGGGCGGCGTGGGTAGCCCATACCACGCGAGCCCGCCGGAGGTCACCGCGCCCACGCGCAAACGGAGGCTAGTCGCCCACCACGGCATCCATCCGGGCAGCGCGATCTGGTCCGATGGTTGCCCAAGGAGCCACTTCTTCAGCACCCATTGTCCTCGCCGCACCGAGAGGTGAACGGTGGCAGCGCGCTGTGACCCCTCCACGGCAATGTCCATGGCGGAATTTCCTGCCCCGACGACGACCACGTGGCGCCAGTCCAACTGCTCGCCGGAGCGATACTCGTGTGCGTGGATCTGCGCGCCGTCGAACGTGCCGGGATACGCCGGATCGGGCAGCCGCGGGTTCCAGTGGTGCCCATTTGCGATGAGGACCGCATCGAACGTGCGGACGCGTTCGCCATCGGGACCTTTCGTGCGCACGAGCCAGGAGCCGCCGTCGCCCCGGGTCACCTCCGTCACCTCGGTGTGGAAGGTGATTCTCTCCCGAAAGCCGAAATGATCCACGTACTCCTCGAAGTACGCCTGGACTTGATCGTGCCGTGCGTACGCGGGGTAATCCGTGGGCATCGGGAAGTCGGAGAAGGCCATCCGAGGGCAGGAGGTATTGATCTCGAGAGTCTCGTAGCAGGCGGATTTCCCATTGGGATTGTCAATCAGCCAGTTTCCGCCGATCGCGCCACCCTGCTCGAAACACTCGAACGGGATTCCGGCAAGATAGAGGGTTTTGGCGGCGGCGATGCCGCACGAGCCGGCACCGATCACGCAGACCCGCGGCAGGCTCATATCGACGGGAATGGGCGAGGTGACCGCCGCGGCGCGGTCCCTCTCTTTGACGAGATACGGCATGCCCGTGAGTATCGCACGAAAGGCGCTCGAGGCACGCGCGAGGATGTGGCGTGGGGGAGCGGGCTGCGAGATGGTCACGGTGTTCCTCTGGCTACGGGGAGCTTTCCTCGGATGGGTTCGCTGACAGGCCATCCTCCAACAGTGGAGCGATCTCTTCCGCGAGGGAGGGGGAGGCTCCGTTTGTCCGGGCGCGCTGGCTCAGCGAGAACTTGCTGAGTTCGGCCTCGACGGACTTGGTATATGGCAGGAACGCCAAGGCGATCGCGCCCACGAGCATGAACAGGATCGGGATGCCGGCCGTGGCGAAGCGAATGCCGAACTCTGCGGTGGCGGTCTGCACCTCGGCGCGCTGATCGTAGCCGAACGCGGCGATGACCCACATGAACAGGGATGTCTGGATGCCGATGAGGGGTGCCGACATGAGAGCGCGCAACGCGGCGAAGGTACCGGTCTTGCGCGTGCCCGTGTCCCGCTCGTTCTCATCGATGAGCGATGCCTCCAGCGGAGTGCTGGCGGTGACAATGATGTAGCGCCCGCTCATGAGCACCATGTAGCACAGCAGGACGTGCCACCATTCACTCGCGAGGAAGAGCGCACTTAGGCCGAGGATGTACGGGACCATCCCCACGAAGATGCTGGTGCGGCTCCCGATGCGCTTAATTAGGCGCGCGTAGAGCGGAAGTAGTAGTAGCACCACCACCATGGATCCGACGTCGGTGATCGTCGCTTGGGTGCCCGTGCTGTGGATCACGTGATCCATCAGGAAGAGGAAGGCCGTGAAGTACATTCCCAGCGGCGCGAGTCCCGTGGCGCTGAACGCGAACCAGGACCAAAATGCGCGCATCCGCAGGATCGAGCGGGCGTCCACCTTCAGCTGTTCCCAGGTCACCTGCTGGTTCCCCGCGTCACCGTGCTCGTAAAGCTCGGGAGGATCCTTCAAGAGGAGTATGGGGATCATGTAGAGGAGGGCGTTGACGAGCACCACACCCATGAGCATCGTGGCGATCGTGGTGTGTTCGGTGATCGCGTCACCCACCAGGAGTTGGGTGGCCACGACTGTCGCAACCGCGGACGTGACGTTTCCGATCCAGGACTTGTAGACGTCCACGTCGATGCGCTCTTCGCGCGATGGCGCCGCCAGATAGAAGTAACTCGTGGCCGAGATGACGTAGAAGGTGGACGCCACATCGAACAGGAAGAGTTCGATCAGGAAGACTGCGAAGATCACGCCTTGCGGCCAGGAAGGATCTGTCCACGCCATCAGAATGAGCCCGAGGAGCATGAATGGAACTGTCCTGCGCATCACCAGCAGGAACTTGCCCTTCCCTGGGCGGTAATGCATCTTGTCCAGCATCACGCCAAAGATCGGATCATTGACGAGGTTCCAGATATTGAAGGCCAGGTAGACCCATCCCACGTACACGGGATCGAGCCCGATCACGTCCGTGTAGAACTTCACGTACACGTTGTGGATGATCACGTTCGACATCCAGGTCGCGGGCAGCGGGGTGGCAAGGAGTGCCTTGCGCCGCCGGGTGAGCGCCACCGTTAGCCGACCGTCAACTCGTAGTCGCCCTCGCCGGGAGGAACGGTGATCCATGCGCCATCCCTGAGTGCGGGAGCCTGCTCCCCGTTCCTGAGGAGCGTGACGTCACCCGTGGGGGCATAGAACACCGAAGGTGCCGTGGTGGGGGCACCGCGCCACCGGGCGCGGAAGGTGGCACCATCCACGCCCCACGCCACGCCTTCTCCCGCGAATGCGATCGGGCGTGCCCGGGTGAGCGTAGCGGCCGCCTCGGACTCGGCGAATCCTTCCTCCCAGACCCAATAGGTCCAGGACCAGCGGAAAGAATCGAACAGGTCCTGCAGGAAGCGGCCATGATCGGCGATCCCGGCGCCAAGGTTGAGCGCACCCCACTCGCCAACGATGACGGGGACCGCGAGGCGCTCGGCCGTCTCTCCCGCCCTGGCGAAGATCGTCCCTGCCCGTGTGTTACTCGACATCGCGATCGCCGGGGTATCGACCGTCAGATCGTAGCCGTGAGGGGAGTACACCCAGTTCCCATCGGCGAGTGGTGGTTGCCCCGAGGGAATCCCGAGATTTGCGAAGTAGTCGTGTTCCCGCAGGATGAGGCTGTGCGTGTCCTGCATGCGCACGGCCTCACGCACTCGCGCCATGAATGGCGCCACGAACTCGGACTCAAACTCCGCGACGAGAGGGTGAATCGCGTCTCCGATCTGGCGGTGGACCGCCTCATCGTCCAGGCGCGCAAGCTGGGCGAACTTCGCTTCGGGCGTGGAAAAGTCCGCAAACAGCCGTTCGGGGTCTTGCCCCGTGACCTGGGCGAACGCGCCGATGAGGTTCGCGAAGATCTCGGGCGCCGCGCTACCGGGCGTGGGCTCGTTCAGCAGGTCGTATCCGATCACGGCGGGGTGTGCACGGAATCGCTTCGCCACATGGGACCACATCGCCGCGAACCGATCCTGGAGCCCCACGCCATCCGGTCCAGGGGCATTGCCCCAGAAGTTGTCGAGCGCCTCGTGTACCGCTGGGCTGGCGAGATAGGCATCGCTCCAGAGTTCGGCGGGCTCATACTCTGCGGTGGTGAGCGTTGCCCACGCCGGTGCGCCGTCGGAGTAGCTCTGCGAGTAGAGATCCTGGTGCGCGTCGAGGACCGCACACATACCTGCCTCGCCGATGAGGTCGAGTTGCTCGCTCACCCAGTCGAGGTAGGACTCGTCATACTGGCCAGGCTCTGGCTCGATGGCCGCCCAGATGATGCCGAGGCGCACGAGCGTGAACCCGCGCCCGGCAAGATCGGCAATATCGCCCGGCGTCCAGGACCCCTTGAAGCCTCGGTCAACGAAGGTGCCTTCGGCGCGGCTGGTGCCCTTCGCCACGAGGTTGATGCCGTGGAACACCCGGTGGCGCCCATCTTCGTCTCGCAGTAACGCGCCGTCCGTTCGTACCTTCATCGTGGCCCCTTTGCTCAGGCTGTCAAAAACCATGGGTTCGGCGAGTTCGGCGAGGCTCGCCAGTGCTTGCCCGGCAGCAATCACCGCATTCTCGGCGCGGGCGTCGTCGCGGTCCACTAGCCAACTCAGGGTCAGGCCATCGGTCAATGCAATGAGCAACGTGGCGACGGCGGGTAATGGAACCGTCCATCTGCTTCCTGTCTGCTCCGCCGCGATGCGAAGAATAGAATGTGCGAACTGCGTGTACTGCTCATACTGCTGGCGCGCCACAGAGGGGTTGTTTCGCAGCGCATGCTGCGTCAACTCGAGCATTGCCTGCTCATGAGTTGGGTCCGCTCGAAGTAGATTCAGGTAGCCAAGCAGGCCCTCGGTGAGAAGGTCTGTCAGTGACTTTCCTTCCACCTCACTCGGCATGACTGCCTTCTCTTCGCTCGTGAGCACCACGGTGATGAGTTTCTCAATGAGTTCGTCTCGCGATTCAAAGACGTAGTGGAAGCTGGCAAGTGACATCTTCGCCTCGGCCACGATGGCGCGCGTGGTGGCGTGGCTGAGGCCCTTTGCGGCGACAATCCGCGAAGCGGCCTCGATCAGTTCGTGACGCCGTTGCTCAACGGGCATACGGGTCATGTCTCCTCCTCGACGAGGGCAGATGGTCCGAGCGTGTGCGCGGTGGACCTAGACTACCCAAAAGTGGGTCATCTGTCCCACTTAGTCAGGAGTTGCGTTGGGTGCCGAGGGAGCGGGCCCTAATCGAGTTGCTGGATCTGCTTCAGCCAGGCGCGGCGCGCCGTGAGGGCCTCGGTGATTTCCTTGACCTTTCGGGCGTTCTTTGCGCTCGTGGCGGCCGCAAGATCGTTCTCGAGCTCCGCAATCGATGCCTCAAGCTGCGAGGTGGCTCCGGCCACCCGCGCCTGCGTCTCGGGGTTGGAGCGGCGCCACTCGGCGTCTTCCCTATCCCGAACGGCCTGCTCGACGGCGCGCATGCGTGCCTCCACCGTCTTCATGTCCGCGCGGGGAACCCTGCCCGCCTCGTCCCAACGATCCTGCAAGGTGCGCAACGCGGCGCGTGCCGCCTTCACATTGGTGACGGGAAGCAACGCCTCTGCCTCCGTAAGGATCACGAGCTTCACCTCGAGGTTCTGGCCGTACTCCTCATCGATCACCCGGTTCTCCGCCTCGCGGGCGTCGAAGAATGCCTGCTGCGCGGCGCGGAAGCGTTCCCACAGTTCGTCGTCGTCCTTGCGACGCGCGCGGCCGGCTGCCTTCCACTCGTCCATCAGCGCGCGGTATTCGCCCGCGGTGGGTCCCCAATCCTTGGACGTGGACAGCGCCAGCGCGCGCGCGATGAGCGCCTCTTTAGCCTTCTTTGCAGAATCCGAATCGGCATCACGTTCGGAGAAGAACTGGCGGCGGTTGCGGTCGAAGACCGTGCGCGCCTTCGAAAAGCGCTTCCACAGTTCGTCTTCGGCGGCCTTATCGACTCGCGGCCCGGAGCGCTGCGCGCCCTTCCATTGGTCGAGAAGAACTCGGAGTTGCTCCGAGGATTGCTTCCACTGCGTGCGCGCGATGTCCTGCCCGGCGAGTGCCTCGGCGGCCACGACGAGCTTCTCGCGCTCAGCGAGTGCCTCGGCCTTGGCGCTTTCGCGCTCGGCCTGAACCTCGGCGCGGCGCTCGACGGCACGCTCTTCGGCGAGTGCCAGGCGGTGCCGCAGACCGTCCAGGTCTCCAACGGCCGCTGGGCTCTCGGCTTCGGCCGTCAATGCGGCGAGAGTCTGATCGATCTCCTTAGGGGCGATATGGCCGATCCGCGCCTCGAAGAGCTTGACCTGCGCTACGAGATCGAGATAACGGCGCACGTAGAACGCGAGCGCCTCATCCGAGGCCACATCCGGGAACTGGCCAACCTTGCGTTCGCCAGCCGACTCACGCACCCACACTGTGCCGTCATCTTCGACGCGGCCCCACTTGGCTGCCTCGGCAGCGTCCCGCGGATCCAGCGGCGTTTCGGCGGGGCGCGCCGGCGCCGGGACCCGTGCAGGCCGCGGCGTGCCCGCGCCGGGCTTGGCGATGGGCGGCTT
>JAKDIE010000386.1 GCA_030450655.1 Ruaniaceae bacterium | reverse complement strand
TGCAGGCGATCGCGCCGCCCACGGTGATGAGCCCCTTGGCGAGCGCCGTATCCGCCGCCACTGCGGCCTCCCATCCGTGCTCGGCGAGCGCCAGCACGTACGGCAGCGTCGCGTTGGTGAGCGCCGGCGTCGAGGTGGTTGCGGCCGCGCCAGGCATGTGCGCCACGCAGTAGTACAGCGAACTCTCGACGGTGTACGTGGGGGCGTCGTGCGTCGTCGGCCTGGATCCTTCGAAGCATCCGCCCTGATCGATCGCCACGTCCACGAGGACGCTTCCCGGTTTCATCTGCGCCACGAGATCGAGGGTCACGAGCTTCGGTGCGCGTTCGCCGGGAACGAGGACCGAGCCGATCACGAGGTCCGATTCCAGGACGGACCGCTCGATCTCGTATGCGCTCGAGGCCACGGTGCTGACGCGGCCGCCGAAGATGTTGTCGAAGTGCCGTAGCCGGGGCACGGAAAGATCGATGACCGTGACGGTCGCCCCGAGCCCCACTGCCTGATCGACCGCGTGCCAGCCGGCCACCCCGCCGCCGAGTACAGTCACGCGCGCGGGGCGGACGCCAGGAACCCCACCGAGGAGGAGCCCACGGCCCCCGTGCGGGCCCATCAGGTGGTACGCGCCCACGAGCGCGGAGAGGCGCCCTGCGACCTCGCTCATCGGCGCCAGCAGCGGTAACGAACGGTCCGGTAGCTGCACCGTCTCGTAGGCGAGGGACGTGGTTTTCGCGGCGAGGAGCGCATCGGTCAGGAGTTCGTCTGCGGCCAGGTGCAGGTATGTGAAGAGGGTGAGATCCTCCCTCAGGTGGCGGTACTCCTTGGCGACGGGTTCCTTGACCTTGAGCACGAGCTCGGCACCCCAGGCGTCATCCGCGGTCCCGATCGTGGTGCCGACGGCGCGGTATTCCTCGTCCGCGAGGTGACTGCCTGTCCCGGCACCGGCCTGCAGGATGACCTCGTGGCCGACCCGCACGAGCTCGTTCGCCCCGGCAGGGGTGAGCGCGACTCGCGATTCGTTGTTCTTTACCTCGGCTGGAACGCCAATCCTCATCGCGGTACCTCTCTGTTCGCGGGCTGATCGCAGAATACGCGACAACCCCGAGCTCCGCGCGGGGGCGCCTATCCGGCGAGTTCGTCGTCCACGTAACCGGGGCGGGCCGCGACGATTCCGGCGGCGGCGAGCACCGCAGCGGAACCGATCAGCACCCCGAGCGGCACGTCCCAGCTGCCGAAGGCGTCGTAGGCGATCCCCACGAGGAACGGGCCCAGAGCGGCGAAACCGTAGCCCATCGATTGAACGAGGGCTGAAAGAGGGGCGGTGACCCGCACCTCGCGGCTGCGGGCCGTGATAAGCGCGATCGCCGTCGGGAAACAAACGCCGGAGAGCCCGAGCGCGGTTGCCCACAGGACTGGGGCCGCGGTGGGTGCGAAGAGAATGCCCAGATATCCCACCACCAGCAACGCCGCGAAGGTGAGGATGATCGGCGTGAGGTTGCGCACGCGCGCCACGATCGTGGGCATGAAGAGGCCCCCGGGGATGCCGAGTGCGGCGATCAGCGAGAGGAGGGCGCCGGCGTATGCGGGGGAAAGCCCGCCGTCACGGAACATCTGCGGCGCCCACGCGAACTGGATATATGCCTGCATGGACTGCATCCCGAAGAAGACCGCGAGAGCCACGGCTTTGCGCGAACGCAGCAGCGCCCAGATCGGCAGCGCATCGGTCCTCTGCTGGCTCCGCACGGGGTCCTCGGAGCCGCGCTGCGTGACGACCACCCCACTCCACACAAGGAACGCGGCGATGCCCGTTATTCCCCACAGGCCGATCGAGTACCGCCAATCGGTTGCCTCCGCGATCGGCGCACTCAGAAGCGGCGGTATGGTGCTACCGAGCGCAAGACCCGTGGTGTAGACGGTGGTGAGCGCGGC
>JAKDIE010000085.1 GCA_030450655.1 Ruaniaceae bacterium | reverse complement strand
GGCGCCCGGGTGATCCATGAAGTTCCTGGCAACCCGCGTTCCGCCCGCCTCGATCTCCTCCGTGGCGATGCTGAAGATCGGCCCGCGCCACTCCTCGACGCGGCTCAGCGTCCGCTTGGCGCCCTTCGAATCGGCGATCATCGTGCCTCCTGATACTCGATGGCCGCGCCGATCAGCCCGGCGAAGAGCGGGTGCGCGCGGGTGGGACGCGAACGAAACTCGGGGTGCGCCTGCGTGCCCACATAGAAGGGGTGCCCCTCTACTTCGACGAACTCCACCAGCGACGAGTCCGGGGACTCGCCGGAAACGATCATGCCAGCCGCCTCAAGCTCGCCACGGTAGGCGTTGTTGACCTCGTACCGGTGCCGGTGGCGTTCGAGAGTCTCGGCGGCGCCGTAGGTGCGGGAAGCCACGCTGCCGGGGCGAAGCACGGCCGGGTAGTTCCCGAGGCGCATCGTCCCACCCAGGTCCCCCTCGCCGTCGACGATCGAAAGCTGCTCCTGCATCGTGGCGACCACCGCGTGATTCGTGCCCGGATCGAACTCCGACGACGACGCCGTACCGAGCCCCAGCACGGTGCGCGCGAACTCGATCACCATGCACTGCAGGCCGAGGCAGATGCCGAGCGTGGGGATCCCGTTCTCGCGTGTGTGGCGCAACGCGCCCAGCTTGCCCTCGATCCCGCGCACGCCGAAGCCGCCGGGCACCAGGACGCCGTCGACCCCTGCCAGTGCCTCTGCGGCGCCATCAGGGGTTTCGCACGTGTCCGATGCAACCCAGCGGATCTCGACCTTCGCCCCGTGATGGAAGCCGCCGGCCCGCAGTGCCTCCGTGATCGAGAGGTAGGCATCGGGCAGGTCGATGTACTTGCCCACCAGCGCGATTTCCACGGTGCGCGTGGGGTTGTGCACGCGATCGAGGAGCCGGTTCCACTCTGTCCAGTCCACGTCGTGGAAGGCGAGGTTCAGCCGGCGCACCACGTACGCGTCCAGGCCCTCGGCGTGCAAGACGCGCGGAATCTCGTAGATCGATGACGCGTCCTGGCAGGTCACGACGCCTTCCGGATCGACGTCGCACATCAGCGCGAGCTTCTTCTTCACGCCCTCCGGGAGTTCGCGATCCGTACGGCACACGATCACATCGGGCTGTACGCCGATCGAACGAAGTTGCGCCACCGAGTGCTGGGTGGGCTTCGTCTTCAGTTCACCGGCGGTCTCGATGTACGGCACGAGCGAGACGTGCACGAAGAACACGTTGCTGCGGCCAAGCTCCTGTCGCACCTGGCGCGCGGCCTCGAGGAACGGCTGCGACTCGATGTCACCCACCGTGCCGCCGATCTCAGTGATGATGACGTCCGGCACCTCGCCGTTCGCGGGCGCGGCCTGGGCACGCATGCGCCGCTTGATCTCATCCACGATGTGCGGAATTACTTGGACGGTATCCCCCAGATACTCGCCGCGGCGTTCCTTGGCGATGACCTCCGAGTACACCTGGCCGGTGGTGGCGTTCGCGTCCCCCGAAAGCTCCACATCGAGGAAGCGTTCGTAGTGGCCGATGTCGAGATCCGCCTCCGTGCCATCGGCGGTCACGAAAACCTCGCCGTGCTGGAAAGGATTCATGGTCCCAGGATCGACGTTGATGTACGGATCGAGCTTCTGCATCGCGACTGAGAGCCCGCGGCCCCTCAAGAGATGCCCCAGAGACGAGGCGGTGAGTCCCTTACCGAGCGAAGAGACCACCCCGCCGGTAACGAAGATATGACGCGGAATTCCGGAACTAGTGACCACGGGCCCTCACTTTATCCCACGGATGTTTCGAACATGTACCGAGACCCGGCGCCCGGCGCGACGCCATCGCTACCAGCCTGCGCCACCTCCGTGTGGGCTACTCGTCCGATCCTTCTGTGGTGCTCTCCGGAACCGCAGCGGGCTCCTCGGCAGATTCCTCGACAGGATCGGTCTGGATCACACGAGGAGGCACGAGACCCGTCGCGTCCTCGAGGACACCCCAGTGCCCTCCGTCACCGGCGATTTCCGCAGCAACGGCCAGTGGCAGCAGATCGACGGCGAACGGTGCCGGCAAGGAATCAACCGTGCTCGCGTCCGAGCCAGCGGCGCGAGCTGGGACGGTCACCCCATCGCCAATCCCCACGGCGGGCGCTGAGCCGCCGAGTGCCGAAAGGACGGGGGCCCAGTCGATCGCATCGGACACCACCCGAGGACCGACGACGACGTACACGGCCGCGGACACATCGGGAACCTCGGCCACGAACGGCGCGTCACCGGCCATGAGGAGCTCGCCGATGGTCGCGGCGTCCTCTCCCCCGGTCACGACCTGCGCGAGCGCGGCCGCCAGCACATACTCGGGAGTGGCGTCCGACGGCGCGCGCTCGGCCAGGTAGCCGGCCACCTGGCCGCTGTAGCTCTGCCGGAACGCCAGATCCGCGGCCGCCCAATCCTCCGTCACGGCAGTCTCGAATGCGATCGACGCACCCGCAGCGGTGAGTTCCGCGAGGATGGCATCGATGTCCTCACCCTCACTGCCGGGAAGGGTGAGAAGACCCACCGAGACGCCCACGAGGACGCCGTCGGACAGGGAGCTTGCCATGGCATCGATGACGGAATCGCGGCCTGCGATCTCGGTGGTGGCCGCGTCCCGATCGGCCAGAAGCTGATCGCGTTCGGCGGTGATCTCGGCGTTCTGTCCTGCCATCAGATCGGTGGCGCCATCGCGCAGGGGCCCCGCGCCGAGCGCAACTCCCACAGCGAGCGCGAGGAAGATCGCAATGATCGATACCAGGTGGTGGCGGAAACTAACCAACGCCGTCTCCTTCGAATAGGGTGCCGAGCAACTGAGTGAGCGCCTGGCCCACATCGGTGGAATAGAGCGCCACGCCCAACGCGATGAACGCAGCGAGGACGAGCATCACGAGTTGCCACGTGGCGATGTGGGGGCGGTGGAGACGCGCCACGGTTGGGGCGGCCACCAGGCTCGGCCCGATCGCGAGGCGTGTCAGGAATCCAGACGACATCCCGGCGCGGCCACGGTCCAGGAACTCGGCGAGCGAGGTGTGGGAACCAACGGTCACCACGAGCTCCGCGCCTTTCGCGCTGGCGAGGATGAGGGCCGCGTCCTCTGCGGTGCCCGCGGTCAAGAGCTGCGCATGCTCCACCCCGAGTTCCTCAACGCGCTTGATACCGGCGGGCCGTTCGCCACGCGGACCATGCGCCACGAGTTCCGCGCCGCAACGCAGCGCGCCGTCAGAGAGCGCACTCATGTCCGCCACGATGATGTGGGGCGTCATCTTGGCGGCCAGGAGCAGATCCGCACCGGCATCGACGCCGATCAGGAGCGGCTTGCGTTCCTTGATGAACTTTCTTAGTTCCGCGAGCTCGGAATCGGCCTCCGGAGTGCGCGTCACCACGACAACCTCGCGCCCCGTGAGAACGGTGGCGAGCGTGGGGATGCCCACGCCGTCGAGCAGCAACTCCTTCTCTGAGTCGAGGTACTCAACGGTACTGGCGGCAAACGAGGCGAGCTGCAGCGGGAGGCCAGCGCGCGCGTCATCCAGCGCGGCCTCGTTGCTCTCGCGGTCTTGGAGCACGCCTTCCGCAACCAACTCCTTGCCCACGTACACTGCGGCGCCTTCGACCCGGACCGTGCGGCCATCGCGGATCGCGAGAACGTCGGGACCGAGACCGTCGATGAGTGGCACGCCCGCCTCAATCAGGAGACCGGGCCCGAGATTCGGGTACCGCCCCGTGGTGGAGCGTGCCGCGTTCAAGACTGCGGAGGGGTTCGCCTCCACCAACGCTGCGGCGCTCATCCTATCGAGATCGGGATGATCGATGATCGCGATGTCCCCGCGCTTCAGTTGCGGCGCGACGTCCTTGGCGTGCGCGCCAATGCGGGCCGTACCCGTGAGGTCCCCAGTGCCGGGGCGGCGTCGTCCTAAAGCCACCTTGCTATCGTGCCACGCGACTGCGCTCGATCAGCTCAGCGGCGTGTCGGCGCGCGGTGGGAGACATCTCACCCGAGAGCATCCGGGCGATCTCCTCGATGCGCTCCTCCTCGCCGAGAATCCTGGCGGTGGCGGGCGCCGTGTTAGTGGCTTTGACGACGGCGATCTGCCGATCCGCGGCCGCGGCGACCTGCGGGAGGTGCGTGACCACGATGACCTGGTGGTGCGCGGCCAGTGCGGCCAGGCGCCGCGCCACCTGCGTGGCAGTGGCGCCGCCGATCCCCGCGTCCACCTCGTCGAACACGAACGTGTGCTCACCGCGGCTCGCGAGCGCGAGTTCGAGCGCGAGCATGATGCGCGAGAGCTCACCACCGGAGGCGGCCTGCGCCACGGGGCGCTGCGGGGCCTGCGCATGCGCTGCCAGCGTGAATGTCACCTCATCGCGACCGGACGGAGCGAGCTCCGCAGCGACCACGTCGATAGCGAAGCGCGCATCCTTCATCGCCAGGCCGTTGAGTTCACCATTGACGACGGCGGCGATTCGCTGCGCTGCCACCGCACGTTTCGTGTGCAGCCGGTCCGCGAGGGTCTCGGCCCGAGTTCGCGCGGCGCCAACGGCGCGGTCGAGTTCGTCAAGACTGCCCGGTTCCGAATCGATCTCCGCGAGGCGGGCGCGGGCCCGTTCGCCCCAGTTCAACACATCCGCCAACTCCGGGCCCCAGCGGCGGGTGAGAGAGGCGAGGGCGGCGCGACGTTCGTGGATTCGATCGAGCTCGGCGGGATCCACGTCGATCCCTTCGCGGTACGCCGCGAGTTCGCCGAGAAGTTGGGAGAGTTCGGTGGCGGTATCCGCGATGCGCGCGGACCACTGCGTGAGCGTGTCGTCGTGGCGCCCGGCGTGCGCGAGGCCCTGTTCGATGTGCGCGAGGCTCCCCAGCACGCCGTCGTCCATCTCCGTGCCGCCGAGAGTGGCGTGGGAATTCTCGACCGTGGAACGCAGCTCATCGGCGTTGGTGAGGCGCTCCGTGAGGGCCCGGAGTTGGTCGTCTTCGCCTGCGGTGGGCGCGAGATCATCGATCTCGCGCACGGCCTCGCTGAGAGACGTGCGCTCGCGCAGGCGGCCCGCAGAGGCACTCGCCCATTCCTCGCGCTGCGCCTCGAGCTCGCGCAGGCGCGCGTACGCCGCGCGGTATTCGGCGAGGAGATCACCAGTCTCACCGGCCTCGTCGAGCGCCGCGCGTTGCGCTGCGGGCGAGCGGAGCCGCTGCTGGTCAGACTGGCCGTGCACCGTCACGTACTCGGCCGCAAGCTCCGCCAGGATCGACGCGGGGACACTGCGTCCGCCAAGGAATGCCCGGGCACGGCCCTCGGAGGGGACCACTCGGGAGAGGGTGAGGGCGCCGTCGTCGAGCGTGGCACCGGAGTTCTCAGCCCACCGCTCGAGGCCAGAGGTTGGGTCCGTGAGAACCGCATCGGCCTCCGCACGGAGCGCCCCGTGGCGCACCAGGCTGGCATCGGCCTTCTCGCCGGTGACGAGCCCGAGCCCCGTGAGAATCATGGTCTTGCCCGCGCCGGTCTCGCCAGTGAGCGCGGTGAGGCCGGGGTGGAGCGGGAGGCTGGCCTCCTCGAACACGCCGATACCGCGGATTCGAAGCTCCTCGATCATCGGCGGCGCCAGCCCTCGACAGGGAGGTTGAACTTGGCAACGAGGCGGGCCGAGAACGGCGTGTCGTAGAGGCGCGCGAGAAGCACTGGCTCCTCGGAGCGCGAGACCGTGACAACGCTTCCCGCAGGGGCAATGATCGTGCGGCGCCCATCCAGGGAGAGCTCGGCGCCGTCGGCCAGTTCGGCCGAAATGGTCGAGTTGGGGCCCACCACCATGGGACGCGCGAAGAGCGCATGTGCGGCCACGGGAACCGCGAGTAGTGCATCGGTATCGGGCCACACGATCGGCCCGCCGCCGGAGAACGCGTACGCGGTGGAGCCGGTGGGGGTGGCGAGCACGAGGGTGTCACAGCCGAACGACGAGACCCCGTGGCCGTCCACGGAGAGGGTCACGTCAATCATGCGTGCGCGATCCAGCTTCAGGATCGCGCACTCGTTGAGCGCCCAGCCCGTCTGCACCGTGCCATCGGGCTCGGTGACCGTCACCTCGATCGCCATGCGAGCTTCGACCGAATAGTCACCATCCACGAGGCGTTGCGCAATCGTGGCGATGTCATCGCTGGGCTCGGCCTCGGCAAGGAACCCCACGTGTCCGAAATTGACGCCGATCACGGGAATGCGGTGCCCGCGCACGATCTCCGCAGCCCGGAGCAAGGTTCCATCGCCGCCCAGGACGAGGACCACGTCTGCGTCTATGGCGTGCAACTCGTCCAGCAGGGTGCCACCGTGCTCGGCGACTGCGCGTTCGACCGCCTGCGCCTGCGCCTCCACATTCGCGCGGTCGTGCCGAACCAGTGCGACTGTGTGACTCACGTG
>JAKDIE010000084.1 GCA_030450655.1 Ruaniaceae bacterium | reverse complement strand
TTCTGCGCGGAGGCGTAGCCGGAGTCGCAGAATCCAGGCCCAGGATCCTCACCTAACTGAGGCGTCCTGGATCCTGCGACTGGCGCGCAGGATGACGAGGGTTGGGTGGCGCGGGATGACAAAGGGTGTGGCGTCCTGGATCCAGCGACTGCGCGCAGGACGACGAAGGGCTGGAAGCGCGAATCCGCAGAATCCGAGGCAGGCTCCCAGGCCGGCAAAAAAGTACGTCTCGATGCTCTCAGAAGCGTGTTTTCGGAAGAATCGCGATCGAGCCTGCGTATTTTGCCGCTTTCCGGGCGACCACGGCGCCCGCGATAGGCTCGGGGAGTGGGAACTGCACTGATCACCGGCGCCTCGGCCGGGCTGGGCCTCGAGTACGCCTGGCAGCTCGCCGGCGCCGGGCACAACGTGATCCTCGTGGCGCGCCGCAAGGACCGCCTCGAATCGCTCGCCGAGCAGCTCCGCGCGGTCACGGGAGTGACCGTGGAGGTCCTCGCCGTGGACCTGAATCGCCGCCTGGACGTGCTGAAGGTGTCCCGCCGTATCGCCGACGACGACGCCCCTCCAGTCGGTCTGCTCGTCAACAACGCTGGGTTCGGGTTGAAGCAGCGGTTCGCCGAGGGGACGCTGCTGCAGGAGGAGCGCGGCCTCAACGTGATGGTGCGCGCGGTGCTGATGCTTTCGAAGAGTGCGGTGGACGCGATGACGCGGCGCGGCCACGGGGCGATCCTGAACGTCTCATCCATGGCGCAGAACATGACTCTCGGAAGCTACTCCGCGCACAAGGCGTGGGTGCGCGCGTTCACGGAGGGCCTGGCCACCGAACTCGAGGGCACGCACGTCACGGCCACCGCCGTCCTGCCCGGCCTCGTGCGCACCGAGTTCCACAGCGCCGCGAAGATGCGCACGGACGTCTGGCCGGCGTGGGTGTGGTTGAGCGCCGAGCAGGTGGTTGAGGACTCCCTCGCGGCGGTGCGCCGCGGCGAGGTCCTCTGCGTGCCCGGCTGGAAGTACCGCGTGCTGAACGCCGGGTTGCAGGCGCTGCCGCGCTCGGTGGTCCGCGCCGTTGCGGGATCACGCTCGCATTCGCGCCAACGGACCTGACGCGCGCGGACCGCGGCCCCGGAGAGTGCCCGCAGTGTCGTAACCTCGGTGCATGACCAACGACACCCATCGCCAGCGCCTCGCCGAGCTCGTCAACGAACTGGCGGTGGTCCGCGGCAAGGTCACCCTCGCCTCCGGCAGGGAGTCCGATTACTACGTGGACATGCGCCGCGCCACCCTCCACCACGAGGCGGGCCCGCTGATCGGCCACGTGATGCTCGATCTGCTGGACGAGCACGGCTTCGGCCCGGGTGAGATCGACGCCGTCGGGGGGCTCACGCTCGGCGCGGACCCTGTGGCCACGGCCATCATGCACGCCGCAGCCTCCCGCGCTCTCGACGTGGACGCGTTCGTGGTGCGCAAGGAGTCCAAGGCGCACGGGATGCAGCGCCGGATCGAGGGCCCGGACGTGGTGGGCCGGCGCGTGGTCGCAGTGGAGGACACCTCCACCACCGGAGGTTCCGTTCTCGAGGCCGTGCGCGCCCTACGCGAGGCGGGAGCGGAGGTGGTGGCGTGCGCCGTCGTCGTGGACCGTGGCACGGGCGCTAAGGAGGCGGTCGAGGCCGAGGGCCTCACGTACCTGCACGCCATCGGCCTGGCGGACCTGAACCTGTAGCCGCCGCCCGGGCATTGTCCCGCCGCGCTACTCCACCAGTTCGCGGCAGTAGCTGAACTCCACCACGATCCACGGCTCGTAGGGCAGGGCGGCGAGGCCGTCGCGCAGCGCCGTGCGGACGCGGTCCTCGCCGTAGATGTCGCCAGCCCCAGGCTCGAGGATGTAGGCGAGCTCCACCATCAGGGTCCGCCCGATCAGGCCAATGCGGGTGATCGGCTCGGGGAGGTCCTCCGCAGCGGTCGCCTCCACGATCAGCTCCTCGACCTTCCGTGTGATCTCCCCGCTCGGCATCGGGTTCTGCAACTCGCGCACCGAGGTGCGGAGCAGCCCGAGCGGAACCGCCATCAGCAGCACACTCGCCACCAGTACCAGCGCCGAGTCGGCGAACGGGGCGAGGCGCTCGAGAGACGTGCCGGTCACTGCCAGGACGAGGCCGCCACCCACGGTGACGCACGCGCTGCTCACGATCGCCGAGAGCCACCCCGCCGCCTCGGCCTCCACCAGCGCCTGCCCGTTCGCCATGCCACGCAGCACCCACCACACGGCGATCGAGACGAGGGTAGAGAACAGCCCGTAGCCGAGGAGCGACGCCCCGGACACCTCCGAGCCGCCACCGAGGATCACCCGAAGTGCCTCAAGCGAGGCGTATCCCAGCAGCGTGAACAGGACCAGCGCCTGAACGATCACGAACAGCGGGATGAGGGCACTGCGGCCGTACGGAAACAGGCGTGATGGCCCCCGCGAGACCACCCGGGACACCACCAACGATCCGTAGGTGAGCAGCAGGCTGAGCGGAACGAAGACGGCGTCCAGAATGATGACCATTGAGGAGGCGGCCAGCCCCCACACCGCAGCCACCACGGCAATCACGGCGGAGACCGCCAGCGAGAACCTCAGTGCTCGTTGCTCCGCCACCTGCGCGGCGTGGGCGTGGTCTTCAGGCATATCGAAATGCTAGTCGAGCCGCCGCCACGCCCGTGACCGCCGCTCGCCCAGCGCGTTGAGCGTCCCACAAACGATGCCGCCTGCCACCCGTACCCGCCGGATTATCTTCCCAATCCCAAGCCCGACGGCGCGTGCGTGCGTTGTACATGTGGCGTAAAGCACGGTCTGTGGTTGAATTGCGGCAACTCAACTTGGAGGTAGCCGTGGAGTTCATCGGTTTAATCATTCTTGGCCTTGTGGTCGCCGTCGTTCTGTGGGCGGTGGGTGTCTACAACTCGCTTGTTCGGATGCGCAACCTCATCGAGGAGGCATGGCGCCAGATCGACGTGGAGCTGCACCGCCGCTATGACCTGATCCCGAACCTGGTCGAGACGGTGCGCGGATACGCCGCGCACGAGTCCGGCGTGTTCGAGGCCGTCACGCGGGCGCGCGCGTCGGCCGCCCAGCCGCAGCCCAGCCTGGAGGCCCGCGCGCAGGCGGAGAACGCACTCACCGAGACCATCGGCCGGCTCTTCGCCGTCGCCGAGGCTTACCCGGAGCTGAAGGCGAACCAGAACTTCCTCGCGCTGCAGCAGGAACTCACGAACACCGAGGACCGCATCGCCAACGGTCGTCGTTACTACAACGCCACGGTGCGTGATTACAACACCAAGATCGAGACGTTCCCGCAGTCGATCATCGCGAGCATGTTCAACTTCAAGCGCGCCGCGTACTTCGAGGCGCAGGGCGCGTCCCGCGACGTGGTCTCCGTGGACTTCGGCCAGGGCGGGGGATCGCAGGGCGGCCCCACGCAGGGTGGCGGCTGGACCGCACCTCCAGGACAGGCACCCGGCGGCCAGGCCAACAACCCGTTCCAACAGCAGCAGACGACGGCCGGTCCCTTCGGCGGACCCGCGGGCGGTCCGAGCACGAACGAGAGCTTCGCCCCTCCGGCGCAGCCCCCGGTCGCTCCTCCGAACGCTAACCCGGCGCAAGGCCCAACTCAGCCCGGCGCTAACCCGGAGAACCCGATCTAGATCAACCTCGTGAATGGCGGCGTGGGGACTCCCGCGCCGCCATTTGCGCGCCCGGACGCGCCCCGAGCGCGTGCCCGCTCCTCGCCTCGTCATCCCGCGCGCAGCGGTTGCCCGCCCTTTGTCATTCTGCGCGCTCGCCTCACTCGCCTTCCCTCGCATAGCGGCTGCCCGCCCTTTGTCATTCTGCGCGGAGGCGTAGCCGGAGTCGCTGAACCCAGGCTCAGGGATCTCACCTAACCGAGGCGTCCTGGGTCCTGCGACTGGCGCGCAGGACGACGAGGTTCGGGGGAGTGGCTACAGGCGAGCGCGTACCGATGCCACTCCAGTGAGTGGCAAACGCACGCCTGGGTTCGGTGACCACCCCCGCCACGTGTCCCCAGGCTGGGCGGAGGTTCGGGGAGAATGGGTCCGTGAATGAGGACGTGAATGAGGACGTGAATGAGGACGTGAATCCGCGCCGCGGCGTGGGCCCCTGGCCGGGCGGCCCGGAGAACTGGCCGAGCGGCGATCACTGGGACCCCGAGCTACTCGCCGAGGGTGATGCCCGCAACGTGATCGATCGGTACCGCTACTGGACGATCGAGGCGATCCGCGCGGATCTCGACACCGCCCGCCACCCCTTCCACGTGGCGATCGAGAACTTCCACCACGATTCCAACATCGGCTCCGTGGTGCGCTCCGCCAACGCCTTCGGGGCCGAGGCCGTGCACGTGGTGGGCCGCAAGCGCTGGAACCGCCGCGGCGCAATGGTCACGGATCGCTACCAGCACGTGCACCATCACGAGTCCGTGGAAGCGTTTCTGGGCTGGGCGCGCGGGGCGGGGTTGCCCGTCGTCGGCATTGATATCACCGAGACCTCGATCCCCATCGAGACCTACACGTTCCCGCGCGAGTGCGTGCTCGTGTTTGGGCAGGAATCTGTGGGGCTGAGCCCGGAGATGACGTCGGGTTGCCGGGACATCGTCCACATCACGCAGCACGGATCCACCCGCTCGATCAACGTGGGGGCGGCGGCCGCGGTGGCGATGTGGGCGTGGCATCAGCGGCATGAGCCCGACGACGCCCCGGCTCGCTCAGGAGTTGTAGGAGACTAGGTAGAACTCGGGTGTCAGGACGGGGCTGGCGGCAACGATCAGGAGGATGATCGTGGTGATCCAGAGGACGGACATGCCGTCCGTGGTGCCCTTCTTGCGGAGCCACTGAATCCACCCGAGCGCCATTGCGACGCCGATGAGGAGCGCCACCATCGTCACCGAGGTGGCGATGAACGATTCCGAACGCTCGCCCACCGTGCCAATGTTCACCGTGAATCGGTTCAGGATCAGGCCGATCGACGCCACGTTGACGGCGAACCCCACCCACGCGAGCGGGGCAACCTTGCGCGCGTGCGCGGCCTCGCGCGCCGCCTTCTCCGCATAGATCGCCTTATCAACCATGCGTCTAGCGTACGTGCTGCAGGGAATGGACTGCGGCGTCCCCCGCCTCCGGCCAGATGCGGCTAGATTCGGCCCAATCGTCCTACGGCAACGGCGGGCGTGGTGCCATAATCGAAGAGCACGTACGAACAACACTGACATGGAGGCTGGCATGGCCATCGCAACCCCAGAGCAATACAACGAGATGCTAGATCGCGCCAAGGCTGGCGCGTTCGCCTACCCGGCGATCAACGTGACCTCATCCCAGACCCTCACGGCGGCCCTGCAGGGCTTTGCCGAGGCGGAGTCGGACGGCATCATTCAGGTGTCGGTAGGTGGCGCTGAGTACTGGTCGGGTTCCACGATCAAGGACCGCGTGGCAGGCTCGCTCGCCGCCGCCGCGTACGCCCGCGAAGTTGCGAAGAACTACCCCGTGACCGTGGCGCTGCACACGGACCACTGCGCCAAGGGCAACATCGATTCCTGGATCCGCCCGATCATGGAGATCGAAGCCGCCGAGGTTGCCGCCGGCCGCCTGCCCGCGTTCCAGTCCCACATGTGGGATGGCTCGGCTGTGCCGCTGGATGAGAACCTCGTGATCGCGCAGGAGCTCCTTGAGCTCGCGGTGCGGGCGAACACCATCCTCGAGGTCGAGATCGGCGTTGTGGGTGGCGAGGAGGACGGCGTCGTCGGGGAAATCAACGAGAAGCTGTACACCACCGCTGCGGACGGCATCAAGACCATCGAGGCGCTCGGCCTCGGCGAGAAGGGCCGCTACCTCACGGCTCTGACCTTCGGAAACGTGCACGGCGTGTACAAGCCCGGCCACGTGAAGCTGCGCCCGGAGATCCTCGGCGAGATCCAGAAGGAGGTTGGCGCGAAGTTCGGCAAGGACGCACCGTTCGATCTCGTGATGCACGGCGGCTCCGGCTCCACGGCCGAGGAAATCGCTACGGCGGTTGCCAACGGCGTCATCAAGATGAACGTGGACACGGACACGCAGTACGCGTTCACGCGGCCCGTCGCGGACTGGATGCTGAAGAACTACGACGGCGTCCTCAAGATCGACGGCGAAGTTGGCAACAAGAAGCAGTACGATCCTCGCGCATGGGGCAAGGCGGCCGAGGCTGCCATGGCCGCCCGCGTGATCGAGGCGTGCGAGCGTCTCGGCGCCACCGGCACCAAGATGTAGTCGATCCAGACTCGACGAGAGGCCCCGCTCCGGTTCGCCGGAAGCGGGGCCTCCCGCGTCCTGCGGCCGGCGCGCGGAACGACGAGGGGCCAGTTCGTCCGGCGGCCGGCCATCTTTCGTCATTCTGCGCGGAGGGCGGGTGCCCGGAGTCGCTGAACCCAGGCA
>JAKDIE010000385.1 GCA_030450655.1 Ruaniaceae bacterium | reverse complement strand
ACCAGCGCACCGCAGCGGCAGAGTTCGTTGTGACCGAGCCGGAGTTCACCACCGCGGATGCTGAGGCGCTGCAGGTGGTGGAGAAGGTCAGCGAGTTCTCGACCCCGCTTACGGCGGATAACGTGCGCACGCGGAACCTGATTAATGGTTCCGAGAAGATCAGCAACACCCTCGTGCTGCCGGGCGAAACGTTCTCGCTCATCGACGCGCTCGGCCCGGTCACGGCGGCGCGCGGATTTGTGACCTCCGGCGTGGTGGAGAATGGCTTCTACACCACGGCGCTTGGCGGCGGACTGTCCCAGCTTTCCACCACAACGTACAACGCCGCGTACTTCGCGGGCATGGACATCGTCTCGCACAAGCCTCACAGTCGCTGGTTCTCCCGCTACCCCGAGGGCCGCGAGGCGACCATGTGGTCCCCTGATCTGGACATGAAGTTCAAGAATGGGACGCCGTACGGCGTCCTGGTTCAGGCGTGGACCGAGGGCGGCCGGCAATGGGTGAGATTCTGGTCCACCGAGTACTACACGGTCGAGACCTTCACCGGAGCGCGCTACGGCATTACGTCGCCGCGCACCGTCTACAACTCAAGTCCCGAATGCAAGCCCGAGAGCGGTGGCCAGTCCGGATTCTCCGTGAACGGCTGGCGAAAGCGCTTCCTGAACGGTGAGCAGTTCGATCATTGGGATTGGTCTTGGACGTACCAGCCGTGGAACAACGTAGTCTGCGGAACGGCGCCGTAGAAGCCTAACGCTGCGGCGGTGGCGGAACCTTTTTGCCGGTGATCATGGTGCGCGCATGGACGACCACGACCCCCCGCTTGGTCTCGACCGTCACGTGATCTGGGGCCACCTCACGCAGGTAGCCGAGAGCGTCACGGGGTGCGCCGTCGTCGTCCCGATAACGCACGACCACGCGCTCCCCGGGGGACCATGCCATCCACGGCAGCTTCGGCGGTTCCATCCACACATCCTCTCACCCGCCTCCGCACTTCCCCAGGGTGGTCAGAGTTTCGGGTGTTTTGGCGTCTTTGGCCCGGAAAGTGCCGAATCTGCGACCACCCTGGGTTGGGGACAGCGCGAGGGTGGGCAGAGTTTCGGGTGTTTTGGCGTCTTTGGCCCGGAAAGTACCGAATCTGCGACCACCCTCGGTGGAGGAGGCCCGCCTCGGGGGAGGGGGGCCCCGAGGGAGCGATGCGGGAGGGTTGCGGTGGGAGTCGTAGAATGGCCTGACCGACGAAAGGACTCGACGTGACGTACGTCATCGCGCAACCATGCGTTGATGTGAAAGACCGTGCCTGTGTGGACGAGTGCCCGGTGGACTGCATCTACGAAGGCCCTCGCATGCTGTATATCCAGCCCGATGAGTGCGTGGATTGCGGCGCGTGTGAACCCGTGTGCCCCGTCGAGGCCATCTACTACGAGGACGATGTCCCCGAACAGTGGTCCGAGTACTACGAGGCGAACGTCAACTACTTCGACGAGATCGGCTCTCCCGGCGGCGCCGCCAGCACCGGCGTGCTCAGCTTCGACCACCCCATCGTAGCCAAGCTCCCGCCGCAGAACGGCTAGGCCGTGGGCTTCCACGCCTCGGCTCTCCCTGATTTCCCGTGGGATCTCCTGGCCGACGCCGCCACCCTGGCCCGCTCGCATCCTGACGGGATTGTGGACCTCTCGGTGGGCACGCCCGTGGACCCCACGCCCGAAGCCGTCCGGCGGGCTCTCGAAGCCGCCACGAACAGTCCGGGCTACCCCACCGTGATCGGCACCCCTGCGCTGCGCGCCGCGATGGTCGCGTGGTTCGCGCGGCGCCGGCGCGTGAACCTCACCGAGGCCGAGGTGCTCCCCACGATCGGCTCTAAAGAGATCGTGGCGCACCTGCCCTCACTGCTCGAGATCGGTGAGGGGGACGCGGTGGTGCACCCGGCCCCCGCGTACCCCACGTACG
>JAKDIE010000083.1 GCA_030450655.1 Ruaniaceae bacterium | reverse complement strand
GTTTGACTTCGCGCGGGATGACGAGGTTTGACTTCGCGCGGGATGACGAGGTTTGACTTCGCGCGGGATGACGAGGTTTGGTGCTCCGGAGAGCGGAGAGCGGAGAGCGGAGAGCGGAGAGCGGAGAGCGGAGACCGGAGAGCGGAGAGCGGAGAGCGGCTTTACGCGATCACTGCGACCGCTTGCCGCGCGATCTCGAGTTCCTCGTTGGTGGGGACCACGTACACGGTCACCGCGGAGGCGTCCGTGGAGATGATGGTGGGGCCGCCGCGGCTGTCGTTACGCTCGTGATCGATCTCGATCCCGAGGAAGCCGAGCCCCTCGCACACCTCGGCGCGCAGCGCGCCATTGTTCTCGCCGATGCCGGCGGTGAACGTCAGCGCCTCGAGGCCGCCCATGATCGCGGCGTACGCGCCCACGTACTTCTTCAGCCGGTGCACGTAGACGTCCAGCGCCGCGCGCGCCACGGGATCCCCGGCATCCGCGCGCTCCCGCACGCCGCGCATGTCGTTGTCCCCTGCGAGCCCCTTCAGGCCGGACTTCTTGTTGAAGATCGTGTCGATCTCGTCCACGGAAAGCCCGCCCACGCGCGCCAGGTGGAAAACGGCCGCCGGATCGATGTCACCCGTGCGAGTTCCCATCACCAGGCCCTCCAGCGGCGTGAGCCCCATCGACGTGTCCACGGCGTGCCCCGCCACCACAGCGGACGCCGAGGCGCCGTTGCCCAGGTGCAGCACGATCTGCTTCAAGTCATCGCGCCCCGTCATCTCTGCGACCTGACGCGACACGTACTGGTGCGAGGTCCCGTGCGCGCCGTAGCGGCGAATCGAGTACTTCTCGGCCACCTCGCGGTCCAGCGCGTACGTTGCGGCCGCATCCGGTAGCCCTTGGAAGAATGCAGTGTCGAAGACGACGACGTGCGGCACGTCCGGCAGCAGCTCACGCGCCACCTTGATGCCCGTGAGGCTCGCCGGGTTGTGTAGCGGGCCGAGCGGGATCAGTTCCTCAATCCGCGCCTCGACGGCCTCGTCCACGAGAGTCGCCCGGTCGAAGTGCTTGCCACCCTGCACCACACGGTGCCCGACGGCGACGATCCCCGACTCCGCCAGATCCGGCCCCACCGCGTGGCAGGTGGCAATGACCTTGGCGAGCGCGGCGCCGTGGTCGGGGACGGCGTCGTCGGAGGTCACAGTCTCGTCGCCGTGGGTGTGCTTGAAAGCGCCGGTGGCTTCGCCGATGCGCTCCACCAGACCGTTGGCGAGGGATTCGCCAGTCTCGGGATCGACGAGCTGGTACTTCAGCGACGATGACCCCGAGTTGATGACGAGGACGGTGCGACGGGACATGGAGCTTCTTTCTTTGGTGAGGATCAGGAGGGGTTACTTGGCGGCCAGGGCCTGGGCCTGGACTGCGGTGATGGCAACGGTGTTCACGATGTCATGCACGAGTGCGCCGCGCGAGAGATCGTTGACCGGCTTGTTGAGACCTTGCAGAACCGGCCCGACGGCGACAGCCCCCGCCGAACGCTGCACGGCCTTGTAGGTGTTGTTGCCGGTATTGAGATCCGGGAAGATGAACACCGTGGCGCGGCCCGCCACGTCCGAATCCGGCAGCTTGGTCTGCGCCACGGAGGCGTCCACCGCGGCGTCGTACTGGATCGGTCCCTCCACCGAGAGATGGGGCGCGCGCTCGCGCACGATCTGGGTTGCCTCGCGCACCTTGTCCACATCCGCGCCGAAGCCGGAGCTACCCGTTGAGTAGGAGAGCATGGCGATCCGGGGTTCCACGCCGAACTGGGCGGCGGTCTCGGCGGACGAGATCGCGATGTCCGCGAGCTGCGCGGCACTGGGATCCGGGTTCACCGCACAGTCCGCGTACACGAGAACGCGATCCTCCATGAGCATCAGGAACGAGGAGGAGACGATGGAGACGCCCGGCTTGGTCTTGATGATCTCGAACGAAGGCTTGATCGTGTGTGCGGTGGTGTGCAGGGCGCCGGAAACCATGCCGTCGGCGAGACCGAGGTGCACCATCATCGTGCCGAAGTACGAGACATCGCGCACAATCTCGAGGGCGCGCTCAACCCGCATCCCCTTGTGGGCGCGCAACCGCGCGTACTCCTCGGCGAACCGCTGCACGAGCTCCGGATCCTCGGGCGAAAGGACGCGGGCGGCCTCCAGGTTGAGGCCAAGCTCGGCGGCGCGGGCGCGGACGGAAGCCTCCTTGCCCAGGATCGTCAGATCCGCCACCTCGCGCAGGAGCAAGGTGGACGCGGCGCGGAGGATGCGATCGTCGTCGCCCTCAGGAAGCACGATGTGCTTGCGATCCGTGCGGGCGCGATCCACGAGTTCGGCCTCGAAGCGCAGGGGGGTCATGACCGTGGTGGGCGGGACATCGAGGAGGCCGAGGATTGCGCCGTCGGGGATGTGCTTCTCGAACGTGGCGACCGCGAGATCCACCTTGCGCTGCGAATCCGGGGTGAGGGAGCCCTTCGTGTTCGAGGCGATGCGGGCCGTGGTGTAGGTATCGTGCGCCGTGGTGATCACGGGGAGCTTCGAGTGGAAGCCCTGAACGAGGCGGTCCACGGACTCCTCGACCTCGAACCCGCCCACCAGGATCACGCCAGCGAGGGAAGGGTAGTTCTCCGCCGCGTGCGCCGCCGCGATGCCGATCAGCATCTCGGGGCGATCCCCCGCGGCCATGACGAGCTGGCCCTCCTGGAGGTATGTGAGGGCGTGCTGCACGCTCATTCCAGCGATCAGGAGGCCCTCGGCTTCGCGGTGGAGCAGATCGGGATCGCCATAGATCAGGGTCCCGCCCACGTCCTCCATGATGGCGCCCACCGTGGCGGAGGCGAGCAGTGGGATGTTGGGGAGGCACCACGCCGGAACCTCGAGCCGCGTGAGCTCCTGCTGGTAGCGCTCCATGCGCTCCTCGGGAACGCGGTTGGCCACCACCCCCACGACCGTGGCGTGGTGCGATTGGATCTCTTCGATCGCGATGGTGGCAGACTGCCCCACGTCCCGCGCCCGGTGCGCCTGAGCGTTCAAGACGAGCAGCACGGCCGTACCCAGGTTCGCGGCGATGCGCGCGTTGAATTCGAGTTCCACCGGCGAGGACACGCCCGTGTAGTCCGAACCGACGACGACGACCGTATCGACTTTGCGCTCCAGGGCGCGGAACTTCTCGATGATGCGGGAGAGCGCCGCCTCCGGATCCTGGTGGAACTCCTGGTAGGTCACGCCGAGGCATTCCTCAAAGGCGAGTCCACTCGTGCGGGCCAAGAGGAGAGTGAGGACCTCATCGGGGGTGTCTCTGGACTGGAAGATGGGCCGGAACACCGCGATCCTCCCAACCCTTTTGTTGAGGCGGGCGAGGAGTCCGAGGGCGACTGTTGACTTGCCAGCCGAGCCTTCGAGTGCAACGAGATAGACCGAGTGGGCCACGATGACCTTCCTTAGGTGGATTCGGGCTAAGCCTATCGCCGCATACGATGGGAAGGTGCAGAAAGTGACGGGGCGGCAGTGGTTAGTTGCGGCACGTTCCGGCCGAATGCTCGCGCTCTTCGTGCTTCTGGCCGTTGCGGCGGCGGTGGCGATTCGGCTCGGGGCCTGGCAACTCGACCGCGCGGCGATTCGCGGTGCCGAGGAGGCGCGCCAAATCGAGATCGAACGGCTTGCGGCGGAGCCCGTGCCGCTCGAAGACGCGTTGGCCGTGGGAGACCTCGTCACCACGGACCAGAAGCTCGTCAAAGTGGAGGCGACAGGAGAGTGGGGTGCCCAACTCCTGGTGCCGGATCGTCAGGTCGACGGCGCTCCGGCGTACCTCGCGGTCAACGAGTTCCGCCTCACGGAGGGCCCAGATTCCGGGGCGATGATCGCCGTCCTCCGCGGCTGGATCGCGCCGGAGGTTGTGGACGAGGCCGGTGGCGCCAGCGGGGTGCCCGCGCCGAGTGGGGTCGAGACGATCGTGGGATTCATCCACGAGGATGAGAAGGCCGGTGAGGGTGCATACCCGCCCGGCGAGGTTGGTGCAATTTCGGCCGGGCAGCTCGTGAACCTGTGGGGTGGCCCGGCATTCTCCGGCTATCTCGTGGCCGTCGAGGCCGTGGGTGGGGGAGTGAACACGGTTCCGCCGCCGAGTTACTCGGAGGAAGAGGGCATGAACGTGCGCAATCTGCTCTACGCCGGCGAGTGGTTCCTCTTCGGCGGGTTCGCGCTGTTCTTGTGGTGGCGCATGGTGCGCGACGAGGCCGCGATCCTTCTCGAAGAAGAGTTGCTCGCGAAAGCCGAGGCTGCGGCAGTCGAACCGTAACGGGGAACTCGGGGCTACTCCTGGCGCCAACTCTCCCAGAGCGCCGCGTACTGGCCGCCCACCGCCACGAGCTCATCGTGCGGGCCGAGCTCCGAGATCAGGCCATCCTCGATGACCGCCACGCGGTCCGCATCGTGCGCCGTGTGCAAGCGGTGCGCGATTGCCACCACAGTGCGGTCCTTCAATACCTGCGCCAATGAGCCCTCGAGCGAGCGGGCCGCGCGCGGGTCGAGCAGGCTCGTGGCCTCGTCGAGCACCAGCGTGTGCGGGTCCAGCAACACGATCCGGGCGAGCGCGAGTTGCTGCGCCTGCGCGGGAGTGAGCGTGTACGCCCCGGAGCCCACTTCCGTCTCCAATCCGCGCTCGAGCTGATTCGCCCACGTGGCACCCACCACTCGGAGCGCACGGCGCATCTCGCCCTCGGACGCACCGGGTCGTGCGAGGCGGAGGTTGTCCGCGAGGGTTCCGAGGAACACGTGGTGCTCCTGCGTCACGAGGATCACCTGCCTGCGCAACTCCTCCTCCGTGAGGTCCACGAGGGGCACGCCGCCCGCGGTGACCGTGCCGCCACCTGGCGGGTGGATGCCCGCGAGCATCCGCCCAAACGTTGACTTCCCCGCGCCCGATGGCCCCACGATGGCGAGGCGCTCGCCGGGCCGCAGATCGAGATCGATGCCGTGCAGCACGTCGTGCCCTTCGCGGTACGCGTAGCGCACGCCGCGCGATTCGATGTGCGAATCGGTAGGGGTCTTGCCCGAGGGGTAGCGATCCGGCTCCACCATATTGACGCCCAGGATTCGGGCCAGCGAGGCGGTGGCAACCTGGGTCTCGTCGATCCAGAACATGAGCTCACCGATCGCGCCGCGCCACTGGATCGAGTAGAGCGCCACGGTGGTCACGGCACCCACGGTCGCCGCCCCGGATGAGACGAGCCACGCGCCCCACAGCACGATGATCGCCGTGGGCACCGCGTAGCCGATCACCATGCCGATGAACAGCACGGCGCGCAGGAACAGCGTGTGCCTCTCCCACTTCCACACCTCCGCCATCGCATCGCGCATGGCGCTACGGCGGCGCGGCCCGATCGCGAGCGTGTCCACGGCCGTGGCCTGTTCCACGGTCTCGCTGACGGCCCCGTTGAGGACCGCGTACGCCTGAGAGTTCGCCAGGTACGCGGGCGTGGCGCGCTTCAGGTACCAGCGCCCGAACAGCACGAGTATCGGAACGCCCACGATCAACCCCAGAGAGGTGGCGGGCGAGACGGCGAACGCCGCCCCAAGAGTAAGGAGAATCGTCACGCTGGTGACGAGCAGGCGCGGCACGCCGAATCGCACCACCCATTGCACGCGGTCGACGTCGTTCGTGGTGCGCCCCAACAGGTCACCGGTGCCCGCGCGCTCCACGGTAGAAAGCGGCAGGTGGGTGACGATGGAGACGAACTCCTCGCGCAGGCGCGCGAAGATCTTCTCGCCGAGCACCATCGCCTGGCGCTGGCCCACGGCGGAGAACGCCGTCTGGACCACCACGGAGAGCAGGAGCAGCAGCCCCACCTGGTTCACATGCTCGGCCGTGGTGCCCGCGCGCACATCGTCGATCAGCCCGCCCAGCAGCCACGGCACCGCGAGAGCGGCGATCGCCGCGCCCGCTTGAATGGCGACGACGGCGATCAGCCCGCCTCGGTAATCGGCCAGGAGGCGGCGCGAGTAGCGCCACACGGTGCGGCCGTCAGCGACTGGAAGCTGCATGAGCGAGCGTCTCCTTGCGTGGTGAAGAAATAAGCGGCGGTGTGGTCAGCGCCTGGCGAGGCAGGCGGCGAGGGGACACTCCCATCAGACCTCCTCATCTCTGCGGGTCACCACGTTGCGGTAGGCGCGCCCGGCGGGATCTCCGTGGCGGGCGGCCGCCATCAGCTCGCGGTGCGAGCCTTGGCCCAGAACGCCGTTCTCGTCCAGGAACACCACGCGGTCCGAGTGCTCGAGCACGAGCGGTGAGGTTGTGGCGATCACGGTGGTGAGGCCGTTGCGGTGCTGAGCGAGGTTCGCCGCGATCCGCTGTTCGGTGTGCGCGTCCACGGCCGAGGTGGGCTCGGCGAGCAGCAGGATCGGCGCGGCGGTGACCACGGCGCGGGCGAGGGCCACGCGCTGGCGCTGACCTCCCGAAAGCG
>JAKDIE010000384.1 GCA_030450655.1 Ruaniaceae bacterium | reverse complement strand
GAGCACTTCACGTATCGGGTGCGGTGGTCTGCGGAGGACGAGTCCTTCGTGGGTACCGTCGCGGAGATGCCGTCGTTGTCGTGGGTGTCCGAGAGTCAACTCGATGCCTTCGTGGGCATTCGGACGCTGGTAGCTGGAGTGCTCGATGACATGGTGGCGAGTGGTGAGACTCCGCCCGTGGCGATTGGGGATCGCTCCTATTCTGGGAAGTTCGTGGTGCGGGTGCCGCCAGAGGCGCACCGGCAACTCGCCATCGATGCGGCCGAGCAGAACGTCTCGATCAACCGCTTGGTGGTGGCTCGGCTCGTCGGAGCCACAGGATAGCCGTCGCTGGAGCGCAGCAGAGTCTGGCGCGTGGTAACCGCCGCCAGGAACCGTGCTCGAGGGGATAGAAAGGGTGCTGCGCGGCACCTCTCCGCGCGGTGAGTGACTGCCCCTAACGACCACATACGGTCGCAATCAGCCAGCGAGATGCGCCCGCCGCCCTTGTCGCTGAACGTTAGGGTCCAAGGAGGCCGAGTGGGACAACGTGGACTCCGTCTTCGCGCGTGTAGGCGAGAGACGTCCCTGTGATCACGACGAGGGCCTTTGGTGGGCGGGCGACGCGAGCCGCGAGCCGGTGGAGAGCAGTTGCGGCCTTGTCGATTTCGGTAGCCCCGAGCTTGACCTCGAACCCGGCCCAATCGCCGTCGCGAGTCTCGACGACATAATCGATCTCGAGGCGCCCTTCAGCTTCGCGATAGTGGAAGGTGGATGCACGAGCGGCCTCCGCGTAGACGCGAAGATCATGCGCAACGAGGCTCTCGAAGAGGAATCCCGTGGTTTCCAGATCATCGAGCATTCGGGCGGGCGACATCCCGAGGACTGCTGCAGCTAGAGATGGATCTGCGAGGTGACGCTTGGGTGTGGACGTTAGCCGCTTGGATGACCTAATCGACGGATCCCATGCGGGTACTTCGTCCAGCACCATCATTCGGTTAAGTGCCTCGTAATACGTCTCTGCGGAGTTGCGTGATGGCGTGTCCGCGTTGCCATCTGCGCGCCGCATGATGGTCGCGAAGCTCGCCGTGTGGGACGTCATCTGGGAGTACGCATGAATGAATCGGCGCACGAGCCGAGGATTCCTCGGCGCGCCCGAGACCTCACTCATTTCGCTCTCGACGATAGTTTCCAGATAGCCATCCAGAAAGTCCCCGGCCGTGGCGGAGTCGGCTCCCACCAGTGCTGGCCAACCGCCGACGGCGATGTGGTGGAGGTAGTCCCGCACGGTGAGCGGACTGTTGGCTGGGGTGGGTGCTTCGCCCTGTAGCAGTGCTGTCACGGAAACTGCAGGGGTTGTGGCCTCCTTCTCTGCGAGCGTCATGGTTCGCATCCTCAAGCGCCCGAACCTTCCGGCCCCCGAATGGCGCGTGACGTCATCTGCCGGGGTGGCAGATCCGGCAAGGATGAACTGCCCCGGCTTGCGACGGTCATCGACCTCGCGGCGGACTGCGTCCCACAGTGGCTCCACGCGCTGCCATTCGTCGAGAAGGCGCGGCACCTCCCCGGAGAGAATGAGCTGGGGATCGAGCCTCGCGCGCTTCTGCGCCTCGGATTCTCTGACAAGGAGAACCTCGCTGGCCGCCATCTGGCGTGCGGTCTCCGTCTTGCCGCATGCCTTGACGCCCTCGATCAACACAGCTCCCATGGCACGTAGCTGACGGTCCAGGACTACGTCGGCGACGCGTGGGAGGTACTGCGGATATGTGGATGATCTCGCCATGGCCTTCCCTTGATCAACAAAAAGACACACTTTTCAGTGACAAGAATACACACTTGTGACTGAGAGGATTGCACGCCGTCACGCGCCAGATGTCAGCCGGGCGCCTCGTCTCGAATGTGTTCCCAGGGGGTCGTGGTGGCGATGAGTCAGAGGTTCGTGGTTGAGGCGACGCGATCGCGCCGGTGGT
>JAKDIE010000383.1 GCA_030450655.1 Ruaniaceae bacterium | reverse complement strand
CCGCGTCCACCCCGCCGGTGGGTGGCGTGAGCGGGTCCTCGCCGGGCGGCGGCAGCGGGATCGGCTGCAGCGTGATCCCCACCTGGCGCGCCACCTGCCGCAGTTGGCTCACCACGTCCTGCCACTCGCGCACGCGCAGGTAGTGGATGTATTCGGCGCGGCACCTGCGCCGGAACGCCGAATGCGAGAGGTCCCGTTGCAGCGCGCGCAGATACCGCCACATCGTGAGGTAGGCAACGAAGTCCGAGGAATCGGACGTGAAGCGGCGGTGCATCTGGTCCGATTGCGCCTGCTTATCCGCCGGGCGCTCGCGCACGTCCTGCACGGACATGGCGGCGACAACCACGAGCATCTCCGAGGCGCAGCCGTTCTTCTGCGCCTCGAGCAGCATGCGGCCGAGGCGGGGATCGATGGGGAGTTGGGCGAGTCGCCGCCCCGTGCCGGTGAGGCGCAGGCCCCGCCCGCTCGCCCCGTCATCATCCTGCAGGGCGCCGATCTCGCGCAGTTGCATCACGCCATCGCGGATCGAGGTTGCCTCCGGCGGGTCCACGAACGGGAACCGCGCCACGTCCCCGAGCCCGATCGCCGTCATCTGTAGGATCACGGAGGCCAGCGAGGTGCGCAGGATCTCCGGCTCGGTGAACTCGGGCCGCGCCCGATAATCCTCCTCGGAGTAGAGGCGGATCGCGATGCCGTCGGCAACGCGGCCGCACCGGCCCGAGCGCTGGTTCGCGGAGGCCTGCGAGATCGGCTCGATGGGGAGGCGCTGCACCTTGGTGCGCGTGGAGTAGCGGGAGATGCGCGCCGTGCCCGGATCGATCACGTAGCGAATTCCGGGGACGGTGAGGGACGTCTCGGCCACGTTCGTGGCCAGCACGATCCGGCGTGTGGAGTGCCGCTCGAACACGCGGTGCTGATCTGCCGAGGAGAGGCGCGCATACAACGGCACGATCTCAACGGCGTTCGGCCGCGGAGTGCGGATCGGCGCGGTCACGGCGCGGTCCCCCAGATGCTCGGTGAGCGCCTCGGAGGCGTCCCGGATCTCGCGCTCGCCGGAGAGGAACACGAGGATGTCCCCGGGCCCCTCTGCCATGAGCTCGTCCGATGCCAGGCAGATCGCCGTGAACTGGTCGATGCCCTCCCGAGTGCCGCGGGCGTCGTCGTCGGACTCGGGAACCAGCGAGCGATAGCGCATCTCCACGGGGTAGGTGCGGCCGGAGACCTCCACCACCGGGGCGGCCTCGGAGGGAACGGCCATGCGCGGGCCGAAGTGCCGGGCGAAGCGCCCCGAATCGATGGTGGCCGAGGTGATGATCACCTTCAGATCCGGGCGGCGCGGCAGCAGGTTGGAGAGGTAGCCGAGGAGGAAATCGATGTTGAGGGAACGCTCGTGCGCCTCGTCCACGATGATTGTGTCGTAGCGGGTGAGCAGCGGATCGCGCTGGATCTCGGCGAGGAGGATGCCGTCCGTCATCAGCTTGACGAGGCTGGTCTCCGAGACCTCGTCCGTGAAACGCACCTGGTAGCCCACGGCGCCACCGAGGGGCACGTTCAGCTCCTCGGCGATGCGCTCGGCCACAGTGCGGGCGGCGATGCGGCGGGGCTGGGTGTGGCCGATCATGCCGGTGACGCCGCGGCCGAGTTCGAGGCAGATCTTGGGGATTTGGGTGGTCTTGCCGGAGCCGGTCTCGCCGGAGACCACCACCACCTGGTGCTCGGCGATGGCGCGCGCGATCTCCTCGCGGCGGGCAGCAACGGGTAACTCCGGCGGGTACGTGATGGCCGGGAGTGCCGCGGCGCGGGCGGCTACCTGCTCCGGGGTGAACGGGCGCGGGCCGCCCCTGCGGGTGGAGGTGTTGCGCCGGGTGCCGCGAGCCGGACGGCGCCGCCCCGCGCCTGCCGAGCTGCCGGGGCCGCCGCGCTGCTGTGAGGAATCGCCCGAAGCCAAGA
>JAKDIE010000382.1 GCA_030450655.1 Ruaniaceae bacterium | reverse complement strand
AGCCATCAGCGTCCATCTCGATCTCGAGCGTGTAGTCACGCGCGAGCGCCCACCCGAATCCCGCGATGTACGCAGGACCGAGGCCTTGCTTTCCGCGCCTGTGGAGCACGAACACGCCGTCGTGCAGATCCGCGAGGCGATCAGCCATCATCCCTGTGCCGTCGGGAGAGGCGTCATCAACGATGAGGAGGTCCACGCCCAACTCCGTGAGCTCACGCACCACCCGCTCAAGGTTCTCAATCTCGTTGTAGGTGGGAACGATTACCAGAGGCTTCACGCCTTTTCCTTTCGCACGATCGCCATTCCAAGCCAGAGCACGGCGAGCACCCAGATGACGGTTCTGGGTGCATCCCCCGCCATCGTTGCCCAGGTGAGGGTGGCACGTAGCGGGATCTCCTGCACCGTGGACCATTCGGTGTAGAGTTCGTCGCTTGATTGCGCGAGCACGGCGCCGTTCGGCGCGAACACGGCCGAGACGCCCACGGTGGAGGCGTGCACCACGGCTCGGCCGTGCTCGACCGCCCGGAATCGAGACATGGCGAGTTGCTGCGTGGACTCCTGGCTGAAGCCGAACGACGCATTGTTCGTGGGAATAATGAACGCTTCCGCACCCAACGTCACGGCTTCTCGAATCAGATCGTCATAGACCACCTCGAAGCAGATCGCGGTACCAAGCACCACGTCCCTGCCCACCATCGGGACCGTCATGACTGCAGGTTCGGTCCCGGCTGCCATGTCCGTGGAGATTCGATCAACAGCGGAGGAGAGCATCCGGAAGAAGTCTCGGTATGGCATGTACTCGCCAAAGGGCACGGGATGCTGCTTGGCATACGCCGCCGTGGCGCCGTCGGGCCCCCACAGGATGAACTCGTTGTAGCGTGCGTCCTCGACGTACCTCTGCGTTCCGAGAAGAATTGGGGCATCAACCGCGGCCTGAGCCCGGCGCACGTCCTCTCCTACTCCTGCGTCCGTTCGAGGATCGATATCGGCGGCTGATTCGGGCCACACCATGAGATCGGCGTCCCAGGGAACGCCCTCCTCCACGATTCGCCGGTAATTTGCCGTGATGTCACGCGCAACCCCCAGCGCTTCGGCCCCCTGCACGGGGACGCTCCCTTGCACGACGGCGACCCGTGCGGTTCCGGTCTCGGCCGCCAACTCGGGCGGAAATACCAGGCCCCCGACGACGAGCCCGGCGGAGACTGCTAGAGCGATCAGTCCCGAAGGGCGTGCCCGCACGAGCATCGCCGCCCCCGCCGCGGCGAGAGCGACAACCCCGCTCACAAGAATCGTGCCGCCCACTGCGGCGAGGTTCAGCGCTGGCCCTTCAGTTTGAGAAAAGGCGAGGTTTCCCCACGGGAATCCGCCGAATGGCATTATTCCGCGCAGTTGCTCGAAAGCCACCCAGAGCACGGCCGCTGCAACCACTCCCCCGCGCTTCAATCGTGTGGAGACGAATGCGTACGAAGCCGCGAATGCCGCAATGAAGAGGGCTTGCAGGGTTGAAAGCGCCACCCACGGCGGCCATTGGCCAACGGAAGCTGTTGACCAATACAAGAGAGGTAAAAAGAATGCCAATCCCCAGGTAAGGCCGAGGAGGACTGCCCGTCGCATCCGCTGGCCGTGCGCCGCAGCAATGAGGAGTGCAAGTCCCACAGGCGCCATGAACCACCACGAGTGGTAAGGAAAGGCGAGATTGGTGAGCAGACCGCCCACGGCGCTCAGCAGAAGAGCGATGGGAAGCGGCATGTGCTCAGTCTACGTGTGGAGAGCGACAACCCCGCGATCGACCAGCCCACGCGCCTTCCGAACCCGCGAACGCAACTCCTGCGGCAGTTGCGGGATCGCGGCGAGTTGATCGAGGGTGTCGATAATCTGGCGCGCCGAGCGCACGAAGTCCCCTGGAAGCATCTGGCCGAGCAGCCCATCGAGCCCATTTCCCCGAGCCCACTGA
>JAKDIE010000381.1 GCA_030450655.1 Ruaniaceae bacterium | reverse complement strand
GGATCGCCCCGATGCGGCGGGTGTTCATGTTGAGGCCGGTCGCGAGCCCTGGGCCCGGGATGATGTCCTGAAAGAGCGTGATACCGATTCCGGCCACCACGCTGAAGAACCACGCGTTGGGGATCTGCAGGGCGATCAGGGCGATGGGGTCCCGCGCCACCACCAGCCCAAGGTAGTAGGCGATCCCGGCGATGCACCCGCTCACGAGAAGGGCGTTGGTGGAGAAGCGCCGGCTGAGGCGCGCGATCAACCAGAATGCGGGGACCTCGAGGAGTGCCGCCACGCCCAACACGATGCCGCCCCACACCACGGCCTGCCCAAGCTCATCAACCACATACAGGGTCATGATTGATGTGACGACGGCGTTGGTGGCCTGCAAGAGAATGAAGGCGACCATCACCCCGACGACGACGTCCATCCGCATGGGTTGGCGCTCGGACTCCGCGCTGGCCGGAGCCGGGGCAGGATCGGGTCTGCGGCGTGCTGAGGACAACATCACGGCGGTGGTCGCAACGTTTAGAGCGCCGATCGCCGCGAGGACCGGCAGGATTGCGCGATCACCGAACACTCCCATGATGAGTGTGGCCGCGGGCGGGCCGGCCACCCAGGCGATCGAGACGATCGCGCGGGTCTGCATCACGGTTGAGACGGGGGCGCCCGTGCGCCGCAACTCCGCGAAGAGCAGCGTGCTTCCCACCCCGGCCGGGCCTCCAAACACCAGTAGCGCGATGACCGCCAGCGGTAGCGAGGTCGCGAACGCAAGCGCGATGGCGAGCGCCACCGTGAGTACCGCACATCCGAGCATGGCGCGCAGGTAGCCGCCGGTGCGGTCAGCCCATCCGGGGATGATCAAGGTGGCGACGAAGCCGCCGGCGTTGTACACCGCGAGAACCCAACCGATATCCGCAGGGGTCGCGCCATAGAGTGCCGTCAATAGGAGCGCCAGAACCGGGCTCAGAAATGCGAACTGCAGGCCCCACAGCAGTGCGGAGGAGGTCATGAGGTGACGGGGCTTCCCCTGCGACGCCATACCCACACCTCCTGCCCTCACGATCGTAACGGCGTTTTCCGCCCCACAATCGCCGAAGCTACACGAGCCGGAGCAGGGAAGGGAGGCACCATCGCTACACCCCTCGGGGGCGCCACAACGCACGCGCCTCCACCGCGGCCCAGGACGACGTCAGCGTCGTTGGCGACTGGGTCCTGCGACTGCGCGCAGGACGACGAGATGGGTGCGCGCAGGACGACGGAGTGGACGCGCGCAGGATGACACAGGGTGAGAAGTCGCACGACGCCACGAGGGCGCTCACCCTCCGGCAGTGTCCCGCGAGTGCGCCTCAGCGGCGGGACTTGAGCCGCACGTTCGGTAGCTCGGGGGCGGGCAGCGTCTCGGCCCAGGGGAACTCACCGAATCGCTCGCCGGCCACCCCCGGGGTCTCGCGCTCCGCCTGCCAGTCGCGCCGGAACGCCACGATCTCCTCGTGGCTGCGCCCCACGAAGTTCCACCACATCACGATCTCCTCCCCGAACGGCGGCCCGCCCAGCAGCAGAAGCCGCGCAGCGCCGTCGGGTCCGGCCTCGAGGGTGATCTCCCCGTGGCCCGTCGGAACGAAGACCAGTTCGCCGATCTGCGGCTCGCACCCCTCCACCACAACGCTGCCCGAATCGAGCAGCAGCCCGTGCTCGAAGCCCGCCGCCACGGGGAGTGTGGCGCGCGTGCCCGCGGGAATCGTGAGCTCGGCGCCGAGCAACTCAACGGGCGGCCGCACCGGCGATGCCTCCCCCGCGAGCTCCCCCAGGAACACGATCATCGAGATCCCATCCGGGCCGACGACGGCGCTGGGCACGTATTCCTCAAAGCTTGGGGCACGCTCTCGCTCACCTTCGGGAAGCGCGAACCAGAGTTGTGCGCCGTGGAGGAGGGTCGTCGTCGGCGTGGAGAACTCGCTGTGCGCGAT
>JAKDIE010000082.1 GCA_030450655.1 Ruaniaceae bacterium | reverse complement strand
GGGGTCGGGGTCTGGGTCTGGGTCTGGGTCAGGAAGAGGTGTTGGTCCGGGATCAGGAAGAGGCGTTGGTCCGGGATCAGGCTGCGGTGCCGGGGTGGATGGAGGAGTAGGTGACGGCCGGCCTATCTGCGAGGGCGCGGAGGGTTGCGTCACTATGGGTGATGGTGGGGACACGGCGAGCAGGTCGTCCGCGAGGACGAGCTCGGAATCCTCGTCGTCACTGACCGAGTCGGCTTCGTCGTCGGTGGCGTTGCCAGTCCCTGAGTCTCCGGATCCGGGTTCTACTGGGGCGTCCGGAGCAGCGATCTGATCTGATGCGGAGACGTCTGGTGACTCCGTGGTCGAGAGTAGGTCCGGAAGCCCCGTGGCCGCCGCAACTCCTGCCGCAACAACCAACGTGACGGCCCCGGCCGCCACTGCCACACTGCTGGCACCTCCGGCGAAGGTCTTGTCCTGGAGCCACTCCCAGGGGTGTGCCATGAAGGCGAGGCCCACACCTGGGGAGGTGCTCAGGTACCCGAGCCCTGCGGTGCCAAGCACGGCCGGTGCAAGCACGGCGGCCAGGCGCATGTTCACTTCAGTGAGCTCCAAGAACGCCGCATAGCACTCGCGGCATTCTTCGAGATGCTCGGAGACTGCGGCGGTGTTGCTCTTACTCAGCTTCGATCGCACATACGAGGGAAGCTGTTCGATCACGCTGCGGCACAGAGCGTCACTGTCCGCCGCCTGGACGTGCTGACGCAGGTACGCCTGGCGCAAGCCCTCGCGCGCGCGATACGTGAGTGCTGAGACCGCGTTGGCGGAGACCCCAAGGAGCGGGGCAACCTGCGCGGGCCGCTCTCTTTCGACCTCGATGTGCCACAGCGCGACCTGCCAACTCTCGGGCAGAGACTCAAACGCTTTGCGAACCGACTCGTCCTCGAATGCGCGAAGAGCGACGTCCGGGTCCTCGACCGGCTGATCGAGTTGACGTTCGTCGTCGGTCACCTGGAGGCGTCGCTCGCTTCGCGCGGTCCGGATGTGGAGATGTCTCAGGGCCGTCAGGAGGTAGGCACGGAACGATACGTTCGGGCCCTTTCCTTCGCGCAGTTGCCCGAGGACGTTCGCGAATGCATCGGACACCAGATCGTCGATTTCAGATGGCCGAGTGATCTGCCGGGCCAACCGCTCTGCGGCAACTTTATGCCGAAGGTAGAGCTCGCCGTAGCTCTGCTCTGATCCGCGGCGGACCTCCTCGATGAGCTCCTCATCGGATAAATCTGAGGGGCGAATGCGCTCTTTGGTTGCCTGCGTCATGACCGAGATCCCGCACACGAATGATCCGTGGCCACGCTCCACGCTACGGCGCGGGTGTGTGCGCGCGGCTGTGCGTTTACGGTCATGCCACCATGTTCCTTTGAAGGAGGCCCCGGGACACCCTAAATGTGAGGCACATCACAATACATGTCGCGTCATGATCTGGAGGTTCGAGACTCTCATCTATACATGGCCCCAACGCCATCGTAAGTCGATCTCGGGATCTGCGAACAGAATGGGGGGCCGCTCTCTCCGGGGGCTGGAGAGCGGCGGTTTCGCAGATCCCGGGCTCGGCGAGCTACTGGGGGTCGCTTTCCCAGGGGGGCTGGAGAGCGACCCCCAGTGCCCGACACCCGGAGCCCTGAGGCATCCGGGGGCCTGTGCGGATTCGTCACTGGATCCTAGAGACCGAACCAGACGGTTCAACCTCCTAGAATGGAAGCATGGCCGATACTCTACGCGCACGCAAGATGGAAGACCGTATTCACCAGATCGTCGCGCGCCTTCTTGAATCCCGAATCAAAGACCCCCGCCTCGGATTCGTGACCGTCACCGCCGTGCGCGTGACGGGCGATCTTCAGCATGCCAGCGTGTTCTATACGGTGTTCGGTGACGATGAGGAGCGTGAGTCCTCGGCGGCAGCGCTGCGCTCGGCCACGGGGATGATCCGCTCCGAGGTGGGAAAACAGCTCGCAGTGCGCCTCACCCCCAGCGTCGAGTTCATCCCCGATGCCCTGCCCGAGACAGCTGCGTCACTCGAAGCCTCACTGCGCGAGGCGGCGGCGCGGGACGCCGAGGTAGCCGCACTCGCTGCCAACGCCACCTATGCGGGAGAGGCGAACCCATACCGTGAGGACGCAGACGCAGACGCCGACGCCCCGCACGGCGATGTCGAGGACTAGTGGACGGCCTTCTCCTCGTTGATAAGCCGAGCGGGCTGACGTCACACGATGTCGTTGCGCGGACGCGCCGCGCCGCAGGCACTCGCCGCGTGGGCCATGCCGGCACACTCGACCCGATGGCGACAGGGCTACTCGTCCTGGGCATCGATCGGGCAACGCGCCTCCTCACCTACGTTGTGGGAGTTGATAAGACCTACACCGCCACGATCCGGCTGGGGCAGTCCACAGTGACAGACGACGCCGAGGGTGATGTCACGCAGATCCACGACGCCTCAACGGTTGGTCGCGAACAGGTCGAATCGGCTCTCCGCGGTCTTCGTGGCGAAATCCAGCAGGTACCCTCCGCAGTCTCCGCGATCAAGATCGATGGGCAGCGTTCGTACGCCCGCGTGCGCGCCGGCGAGGACGTGGCGCTCCCGGCGCGCCCCGTCTCGATCCGTCGCTTCGACGTGAACGGCGAACGGCGCGAGGGTTCATCGATAGACCTGGATGTGACCGTTGAATGCTCGTCCGGAACCTACATCCGTGCCCTGGCGCGCGATCTCGGAACCGCTCTTGGGGTGGGCGGCCACCTGACGGCCTTGCGCCGCACTCGAGTTGGCCCTTTCGAGGTAGCGGGTGCTCAACCACTCGATTCGGTCATGACTGACGGGCCTCGCGTCATCTCTGTGACAGAGGCTGCGAGCGCACTGTTCCCAGTGTGGGGGCCGGATCCCGAACTGGTTCGTGACGCGCGTTTCGGCCGCAGGGTCCCAGCACCACGTGAACTCACTGCCCTGGCCGACGGCGACGGGACCGTCGTCGCCCTGATCGATTCCGAGGGCAAGCCCGTGCTTGTCTTCGCTCCGGCGTAGAATCGCCACAGACCCGAAAGGACACACACATGAGTGAATGCGGATGCGGCGGCCACGGAGCTGCGACTGTCACTGCCCCAGAGCCCGTCGTTGAGAAGACCGGCGGTTGCGGTTGCGGTTGCGGCGGCGGCACGAAGGACAAGGGATTGCCCTCAGGCAAGGATGACCTCGGCCTGAAAGCAGCGCGCGCAGGACGTGGCCAGGGCCGCGGTCACGGCGGTTGTGGCTGCGGCGGTCACTGAGTGCAGATCTTCAACGGCGTCGAGGAGGTCCCGCACCTTGACGGCGCCGTCGTCACGATCGGCATGTTCGCGGGCATGCACCGCGGGCATCGGGCCGTGCTTGCGCGCACCGTTGAACGCGCGCGGATGATGGGGCTGCGCTCTGTGGCGATGACCTTCACGCCGCACCCCGTGCTGGTCCACCACCCAGACCGCTACATTCAGCCGCTCAGTTCGGTGTCGCAACGGCTCGACGCCCTCGAATCTCAGGGAATCGACGCCACGCTTCTGGTGAACTACACGCTCGAATTCGCCGCTCTTACCCCCGAGGAGTTCGTGCGTACCCACCTCGTGGAGCTTCTCAGTGCCCGTGCCGTGGTGGTGGGGGAGGACGCCCGATTCGGAGTGGGCAACTCCGGTGATATCGCGACCTTACGTGAGCTCGGCGCCACCTACGCGTTCGAGGTGGACGTGGTCGAAGACCTCGTGGATCCTACCTCTGGTCGGCGGTGGTCCTCCACGTGGATCCGTGAGGCATTGGCCGATGGAGACGTCGAGGCGGCGGCGTACATCCTCGGGCGCCCACACCTGGTGCGCGGCGAGGTGGTTCACGGCGCCCACCGCGGGAGGGAGCTTGGATACCCGACCGCGAACCTCAAGGCCGAGGATGTGGGTGTTGTCCCGATCGATGGCGTCTACGCTGGGTGGCTCACCGATGGCGACGTACGGTACCCGGCAGCAATCTCGGTGGGAACGAATCCCACTTTTGGGGACGAATCGCGCACGGTTGAGGCGCACGTGCTTGGCCGCGACGATCTCGACCTCTACGGCCACCTGGTGACGGTGGAGTTCACCCACCGCCTGCGCCCTATGCACGCGTTCGACGGAATCGAACCGCTGCTGGTGCAGATGCGCCAGGACGTGATCGAGACCGCCCGCCACCTGGGGGAGCCCGTTCCGTTGCCTCCCTGTGAGGACGCTCACGCACGCTGACTGCCGGGGGCTAAGGCCTGGCTGATAGAGTAAATCTTGCCGTTAGATCGGCCACGGCTGTGTCATGCCCGGAAGAACATGCTCCGGAGCTCCGTGCAACAAGAACAATGAAGGAGAGCTCGTGCCCCTCGCACCAGACGTCAAGAAGCAGATCATCGCCGAGTACGCAACCCATGAGGGTGACACCGGTTCCCCCGAGGTACAGATCGCGCTGCTCTCGCGGCGAATCAAGGACCTCACTGAACACTTCAAGACGCACAAGCACGATCACCACTCGCGCCGCGGACTCATGCTGCTCGTGGGCCAGCGCCGTCGCCTGCTCGACTACCTCACGGCTGTTGACATCGCTCGGTACCGCTCGCTCATTGAACGACTTGGCATTCGCCGCTAGCTCACCATCGTGGTCCGGGAGAAATCCCGGGCCACACCTGCAATAACTCAATATTCATTCACCACCGCGCCGAATGGTTCGGTCTTCGGTAGTGGCTTCCGGAAATCTTCCGTGGGCTTCGATCGATGGCCGCCCGGCCGGCACGATCGAACACGAACGGAGGAACCCATGGAGGGTCCCGAAATCAAGTTCGCCGAAGCCGTTATCGATAACGGTTCCTTCGGCACACGCATCGTCCGCTTTGAGACGGGGCGTCTCGCGCGCCAGGCAGCTGGCAGCGCGACCGTGTACCTCGACCAGGCCCCGATGATCCTGTCCGCCCCCGCGGCAGGCCAGCCCCCCAAGGGCCAGTTCGCCTTCTTCCCCCTCACGGTGGACGTCGAGGAGCGCCAGTACGCGGCTGGAAAGATCCCCGGATCGTTCTTCCGCCGCGAGGGACGCCCAGGCACGGAGGCGATCCTCGCCTGCCGCCTGATCGACCGCCCGCTGCGCCCAGCCTTCGCCAAGGGCCTTCGCAATGAGGTCCAGGTGGTCGCAACGATCCTGGCGCTTCACCCGGATGACGCGTACGACGTGGTGGCCATCAACGCCGCCTCGCTGTCCACGCAGATTGCAGGCCTCCCGTTCTCGGGTCCGATCGGCGGCGTACGAGTCGCCCTGGTCGATGGCCAGTGGGTGGCATTCCCTCGCTACAGCGAGTTGGAGAACTCGGTCTTCTCGATGGTTGTTGCTGGCCGGGTCGTAGGTGACGACGTCGCCGTCATGATGGTCGAAGCCGAGGCCACCGATAACGCGTGGAACCTGATCCAGGGCGGGGCGCAGGCGCCCACCGAGGAGATCGTGGCCGCTGGCCTCGAGGCCTCGAAGCCGTTCATCCGCGTCCTGTGCGATGCGCAGAGCGAGATCGCTGCGGTAGCGGCGAAGCCCACAGCCGAGTTCCCGCGCTTCCTCGACTATGAGGATGACGTCTACGCCGCCGTTGAGTCCAACGTGACCGATGCGGTTTCCGGCGCGATCACGATCGCGGACAAGCAGGAGCGCGAGTCCGCACTCGAGACGATCCGCCACCAGGTGCTGGCCGATCTCGCCGAGACCTTCGCAGGCCGCGATAAGGAAATCTCCGCCGCAGTGCGCGCCGTCACCAAGAAGCTGGTGCGCCAGCGCGTCCTCACCGAGGGCGTCCGCATGGACGGCCGAGGGCTGAAGGACATCCGCACGATCTCGGCAGAGGTCGAGGTTCTCCCGCGCGGCCACGGCTCCGCGCTGTTCGAGCGCGGCGAGACCCAGATCATGGGTGTCACCACGCTGAACATGCTACGCATGGAGCAGCAGTTGGACACCCTCTCGCCGGTGACGCGCAAGCGCTACATGCACAACTACAACTTCCCGCCCTACTCGACCGGTGAAACCGGCCGCGTGGGCAGCCCGAAGCGCCGCGAGATCGGCCACGGAGCGCTCGCCGAGCGCGCGCTCATGCCCGTGCTGCCGAGCCGTGAGGATTTCCCCTACGCGATCCGTCAGGTCTCCGAGGCTCTCGGTTCTAACGGCTCGACCTCGATGGGTTCCGTGTGCGCCTCTACCCTCTCGCTGCTGAACGCCGGTGTGCCGCTGCGCGCCGCCGTTGCAGGTATCGCGATGGGCCTCATGTCTGACACGGTTGACGGCGAGACCCGCTACGCGGCGCTCACCGACATCCTCGGTGCCGAGGACGCCCTGGGCGACATGGACTTCAAGGTCGCCGGTACCAGCGACTTCGTCACCGCGATCCAGCTCGACACCAAGCTCGACGGCATCCCGTCGTCGGTGCTGGCCGGCGCGCTGACCCAGGCGAAGGACGCACGTCTGACGATCCTCAAC
>JAKDIE010000001.1 GCA_030450655.1 Ruaniaceae bacterium | reverse complement strand
CCGCGAACTGGACTAGCACCTTCGCGCTCCTACGCGCCGTTCGTCATCCTGCGCGCCCCTCGTCATCCTGCGCGCCCTCATCCTGTGCGCCCTCATCCTGTGCGCCCCTCGTCATCCTGCGCGCAGTCGCAGGATCCAGGATCAAGGTCCGCACGCACCAGAGGCGCTGTGGTGCGTGCGCTAGTTGAACTGGTGGACGTCGTCCTGCGTCACGGTACCCGCGAGCACCTTCTGGAAGAACTGGGGAGCCGAATCCTCCAGTAGCACGGTGGAGCCCACTCCACCCGGCTGGTAGTTGTAGCTGGCGATGGGTGGCGCGCCTTGAACGCCGCCTTCACCCGTCGCTGAGCGGAACGCGAGAGCGAGGCGCCCCAGGTCGATGATCCCTGAATCGGTATCGGTGGCGAGCGCGCCCACTCCGGCGTCGAGGAGCGAGATCTGGCGCAGCGGATTGACGAACGTGGCGGGGGCTGCCGCAGCCCTTGTCACTGCGGAGATAACCTGGCGTTGCCGTTGCTGCCGCCCGAAGTCCCCGAGCGGGTCGGAGTACCTCATCCGGGCGAATGCTAGGGCGGTCGCGCCATCGGAGTGGTGGCATCCGGCTTGCCATTCAAGCTCGGAGAGCGGATCGCTCACATCGTAGTCGAGGCAGAGTTCTACTCCGCCCACGGCGTCAACGATGTTGACCACGCCACCCATGCCGATCTCGACGTAGTGGTCAATTGTGATGCCGGTGAGTCCCTCGACGGTCTGAACCATGAGCGCCTGCCCACCGAACGCAAACGCGGCGTTCAGTTTGTTGGCGCCGTGACCGGGGATCTCCACGTACGTGTCCCGTGGCAGCGAGATCATCGACGGTGTGCCGCTTCGCGGCGAATGGAGCAGGATGATTGTATCGGCCCGCTGGCCTTCTGCATCGTCCTGGACCTGCCCATCGGCGCGTGAGTCGGAGCCAACGAGGAGGTAGGTGCTACCCGGTGTATTCGAGGCACCGCTGAGTGCCTCCACGTGCTGGATCTTAGAGTTCGCCCAGAACATCAGGCCCACCGGCCACGCGAGAAGCAGGATGAGGATGAGCGCGAGGATGCGCCGGCCGCTGCGACGCCTGCGCCTGGCGGGGGGCCGGGCCGTTGGCGCAGGGGCCTGCGGTTGAGAAACGTACTGCTGTTGCTGCGGTGCGTACTGCGGCTGTGGCGGCACGGGACGGCTCTGCGGAGCGTATTGCTGCGGTGCAGGTTGTTGCGGTGCGCGTTGGGGTGACTGGCGTGGAGCGAAACTTGGTGGGACGTCGGGCTCAGGGTTTCTCGGCGTGCGTGCGGCCGGAGGCTGGGTGCTTGGTTGGCGGTTGGACGACGAACCACGCACCTCTTTCGCGCCGGATGTATCCGGTCGTCTGCCGCCGGAGGATGGGTCGAAACTCGGGGGAGGCGGCTTAGTCATCCGCTGGCCGTCTCTCTCGTGCATGACGGCGCCTCCACGGGTGCGTCAGATGGAGGGATGGTCACCTGCGTGTCGTCAGTTGTGGGGGTCTCCGGTGTGGGCTCGCCTGCATCGGGCGTTTCCGTGCTTCCGTCCTGCTCGGCGTCCGTTGCTGCTTCGTTCGCCGCTGCCTCGGCTGCTGCTGCCTCGTCCGCTGCGATCTGCTCGGAGATCTCCCATCCGGCGCCGGTCAGGCGGGGGTCAACGGGCTGTCCCTGTCTGAGGGCTTCCCACACCATCGCGGAGTACCGGGCATTCGGCACCACGCGAGCTCCAGCCCAGTCGAACGGCATCGTGATGAAGGCGATTTCGTCGAGGTTCACGTCCTTCATTGACGCGGCGAGACCCACGATCTGAGGAAGCGACCCGATTAGCTGGCCCGTGGTGATCGTCTGCGTGGCGGCATCCGCGACTTGGTAGAGACGCACGGGATCGGTGAGAACGCGCGATGAGAGAACATCCCGGATGATGGCCATCAGCAACTCCTGCTGGCGCCCAATTCGCGAGATGTCGGAGCCGTCTCCCACAGTCTTGCGGACTCGGGCGTAGCCAAGAGCGTCGTGGCCGTGCAGGATCTGGCAGCCTGCCGTGAGTTCGAGTCCGGCGTCAACATCGCTGATGGGTTCCTCAACATCCATCGGAACGCCGTCGAGCGCATCAATTAGGCCGATAAACCCGGCAAAATCGACCACCACGAAGTCATCGATGAGGACGCCTGTCAGGGCCTCGACAGTCCTGATTGTGCACGCGGCACCGTGGGGAAGGGACGTGTTCGCTGAGCCTGTTGAGAAGGCCGAGTTGAACATGGCCTGGCTTTGCGGTGCGGACGTGGTGCCGTCGGGTCGAGTGCATGAGGGGATGTCAACGAGCGTGTCACGCGGAATCGAGACCACCGTCAACGATGAGCGGTCCGCCGGGATCTGGACGAGCAATGTCGTATCAGCCCTCATCCCTTCGAACTCCCCATATCCACCCACGTCGGCGTTCTCACCATCGCGAGAATCGCTCCCGAGAAAGAGGAGATTGAGCGTTTGCCCGGCGTTCGGATCCGCCGTGTCCGGCGACTGCGTGGGAGCTGGGTCCGCCGGGCGATCGGTGCCCAGGAGGTCGCCCAGATCGTGACGGTCGATGTTTCCCTGGAGCCGGGTGTACACGAGAGCACCCGCAGTCGTTCCGAACGCGAGTAGGAACGTGAGTGTCAGTGCGAGGGCACGCCGAAGTCTGCTCACCCTCGGTGCCCGGTCCCGATGGCGGGGAGTCGGGTGCGCCGGAGGCGAGGACTGTGCTCCCGGGGTCGTTGTCACTAGGACAACTTATCGCACGGGGCGTGTGATCACCTGAAAGGGTGAGTCAGATCCCAGCGCTTGCGCCGCTCAGATGTGTACTCACATGGGCCTGCGGCAAGGATGGGCGCGTCTGGTTCGATATGAGGTGGCGAAATCCACTTTCCTCCCCTAGGAGTGGTGCACCACGACGTACTTCGAGACGTCAAATTCGACTGGCGAGGTTTCACTTCGCTCGCTCATTGACCCTGCGCCGCCACTTGCTCAGTCGAGCGGCGATCTACGTGCCGTCGTCTCGCGGATCGTCACCGGTGGGTGGCCGGGTGGTTGGCCGTCAATCGGATCATTCGCGCGGGGGCCCTCGAGTGTCCCTATCTGCCTGTCATAGAGCTCAACCGCCAGACGCACTTTCTCCCCCCTCCGATCCGTGGATCTCCGTGATGGGAGTGTCATGCCACGACGCCGTAAGCTCAAGACCGGTTGCGCGCGCCAGGCTGAGGAATCGGCGGAGATAGATAGTTGACTTACCACTCTCGATCTCGCTAATGGCACTCTGTGAGACGCCGATGTCCGAAGCGAGTTCGGCCTGTGTCATCCCGCGCGCCATCCGCGACTGCTGGATCGCCAGACCGAAGTCTGCTGGAGTTCGCAGGCTCGAACTATAGATTGTGCCTGACATGTCCGCCTCCGTCGTCCCATCAGAAAATCAGGATATCAATAGCAAATCGGAAAATCTAGATATATTGCGCCGATCTTCATATTCAGATATCCGATTCGATGCACCGTGTCGTGAGGTCAGGTGAACTGCGGGGTGAGTTGGTTTTGGAACATGGTGAGGGCTGAGGCGATGGCCATGTGCATGTCGAGGTACTGGTAGGTGCCGAGGCGTCCGCCGAAGTGGGTGAGGGGCTCGTGCGCGGAGAGTTCTCGATACGTGGCGAGTTTCTCGCGGTCATCGGCGGTGTTGATGGGGTAGTAGGGTTCGTCGTCGGCCTGGGCGGCACGGGAGTATTCCTTCATGATGACGGTGGCCTCACGTGAGTAGTCCCGCTCGGGGTGGAAGTGGCGGAACTCGAGGATGCGGGTGAAGGCGACGTCCGGGTCCGGGTAGTTGATGACGGGTGCGCCTTGGAAGTCCTCGATGGGGAGGACCTGCTGGTCGAGGTCCACGGTGCGCCACCCCAAGTTGCCTGCGTGGTTCCCGAAGTACGCGTCCAGCGGGCCGGTGTAGACCACGGGGACGTTGCCGAGCACGTTCGAGCGGGAGAACACGTGGCCGTCTGCGAGGTAGTCGGTGTTCAGGTGCACGTCGATGTTGGGGTGGTCGGCCACGTTCTCCAGCCAGGCGGTGTAGCCGTGGGTGGGTAGGCCCTCGTGGGTGTCATTGAAGTAGCGGTTGTTGTACGTGTACCGCACGGGCAGGCGGGTGATGATCGAGGCGGGGAGATCGCGCGGGTCTGTTTGCCACTGTTTGGCGGTGTAGTGCTTGATGAACGCCTCGTATAGTGGGCGGCCGATCAGTGAGATCCCCTTGTCGTTCAGGTTCTCGGGATCTTTGCCTGCGAACTCGCCGGCCTGTTCCGTGATGAGCGCCCGCGCCTCGGCGGGGGAGTACGCAGCCTGGAAGAACTGGTTGATGGTTCCCAGGTTGATCGGCATCGGGAAGACCTTGCCGTTGTGGTGGGTGTAGACCCGGTGCTGGTAGTCGGTGAAGGAGGTGAAGCGGTTGACGTAGTCCCACACGCGTTCGTTCGAGGTGTGGAAGAGGTGGGCGCCGTAGCGGTGCACCTCGATGCCGGTGGTGGGCTCGATCTCCGAGTAAGCGTTCCCACCAATGTGGTGCCGCTTCTCCAGTACCGCCACCTTGAGGCCGAGATCGTTCGCAGCGCGCTCGGCGATCGTCAGCCCAAACAGCCCAGAACCAACAACAACAAGATCAACCACGGGTACGGCTCCTTCATCGCTCAGCTGATGGGCCTAGCCTACGGTAGGCAATCAGCGTTTGTCCGCAGCGAGCGCGGCGGTGCCGGTGCGGCCGCAGGCCGGGCCGGGAAAGAGTTCTCCAAGAACGCGGCGGGCTCGTCCACGCGTGACTCCCAGATGCTCCATTCCGCCCGATTTCACGTTCCGTGGGTGGGATACTCGATTCAGATGCCAAAGGGGAGGACCATTGTGACGCTAGCAGAGCCGCGCCTAGTTATGGGCGATCCAGCGAGCCTCATGTCCAGCGATGCGATCGCGGTGGTCGCGCACTTCGATCCCGCAGGGAGGCTGGATACCTCGTCGCGGCGTCTGCTCGAGGGCCTCGAGAGCTGTGGGGTTCCCAGCGTGCTCGTGACGACTGCGCCCGCCGCCGATTCGGAGATCGCTGCCTGGGCGGTGCCGGAATCGACCATCGTCTATGCGCGCGAGAACCGTGGCTACGATTTCGGCTCGTGGGCTGTGGCTCTGCGCACGTTGCCTGGGCTCGCCCAGAAGACCGTGATCCTCACGAACAACTCGATGATCGGACCGTTCGGCAGCCTGCAGCCGGTCCTCAGCACCGCGCTTTCCAGCGACGCGGACCTCTGGGCGGTGACCGCATCGTTGCAGATTCGTCCCCATCTCCAATCGTTCTTCCTGCGATTCGCCCCCGAGGTCCTGGCGAACCGTGCCATCGCGCGGCACTTCCGATCGGTGCGCCACCTGCGCCGCAAGATGACGATTGTGCGCAAGTACGAGATCGGTCTGAGTGACGCTGCCCGCCGCGCGAATCTCACCACCGCACTGTGGCGCAGCCCCACGGCCCTTGGCGTGGGCTTCGATAACCCCACCACCCGCGGTTGGAAGGAACTACTCGATTCCGGCTACCCGTTCCTGAAGCGCACGATTCTTCACGACGAACGGGTGCTGGTCGATGAGCAAACATTGTCCGACGCCGTCCGCCTCCGGTACGGAGTCGAACTCGCCGATTACCTTTCGTGACGCGGATTCGCTAGGCGATCATTTAGCGGAGTACCAGCCGGAGCACGTCCTCGTACCGCTGGCACACGTCCGTCCAGTCGTAGCGCTCGTGCGCACGCTCGATGTTCGCTGCGCTCAGGAGCGCCCGCCGCTCCGGATCGTCGAGTAGCGCCTCGATCGTCGTGGTGATCTCGCTCGGGGTGACGAGCGGCGCGTCCGGCCCCAGCACCTCGCGCGAGTAGACCGTGTCTCTCGCCACCGTTGGAGCCCCTGCCGCCATCGCCTGGACGAGCGACGGGTTCGTGCCCCCCACCGAGTGCCCATGAAAATAGACCACACAGTTCGCATACAAGCTATCCAGCAGCGTCTCATCGGCCACATGCCCCAGCCATGTGACATTTGGATGCGTCGCCGCGAGATTGGCCGCGCGCTCATCGAGGTCGCCTCCCCAGCCCGTCGAGCCAACCAGCACGATCGGTGCACGTTGGGCGAGTTGTGGCACTGCATCGAAGAACTCATACACCGTGTTCTCGGGCACGAGACGAGCCACCATCAGCACGAAGGTGCCCGGCTCGATCCCTTCGGGGAGTGTGAGGTCGACGACGTCGTCCCCGCCGTAGGGGATAAATGTCCCCGAGCGCTTGAAGTGCGTTCCCCAGTAGTCCTTGATCGCCTCGGCGTCGAACACGAGATGTGTCCCGAACTTTCCGGTCATCCATGCGCCCGCGTGGAGCACCCTCTTTGCGAGGGCACCCCACTTGTCCCGCTCCCACTCGATGCCGTCCGTGTTCACCACCGAGGGGATGCCGCGAAGCTTCAGCAGCGGAAGCCAGAAGCCGGAGGCTGTGGACATCACGAGGGCCACATCCGGTGGATCGCGGAGAAGGCTGAGGGTCGAGGCGAGGCCGGAGGAAAGGTTCGAGAGTGACCTGCTCTCCAGGGCCCACACGGGCTTGTTGTGGACGCGCAGGTCTCCGTGCTCCGGACTGAATCCCGGCCGCGAGTGGACGGTCACGTCCCAGCCATGCTCGGCGAGGAACGGCGCGATCTTGCGGACGGCGGTCTCGAGGCCCCCGTAGTACGCGGGGTACCCGCGAGTGCCGGTGATAGCGACTCGCGGCACTACTGACCTCTCGCGGCGTATGCCTGCTCGACAGCGGACTTCTGCTCGCGCCACCAGGTCTGGTTCTCGCGGTACCAGTCGATCGTGGCGGCGAGCCCGGAACGGAAGTCGCGGTAAATGGGCTCCCAGCCGAGCTCCTCACGCAGCTTGGTGGCGTCGATGGCGTAGCGCATGTCGTGGCCCGGGCGATCGGCCACGTGCTCATAATCATTTGGCTCGTACCCCATCAGCTCGAGGATGAGCTCCACCACGGCCTTGTTGTTCATCTCGCCATCTGCTCCGATGAGGTAGGTCTCGCCCACGCGGCCCCGCTCGATGATGTCCCAGACGGCGCGGTTGTGGTCCGTCACGTGGATCCAGTCACGCACGTTCTCGCCGGCACCGTAGAGCTTGGGCTTCACCCCATCGATCAGGTTCGTGATCTGGCGGGGGATGAACTTCTCGATGTGCTGGTACGGCCCGTAGTTGTTCGAGCAGTTCGAGATCGTCGCCTCGATCCCAAAGGAGCGTGCCCAGGCGCGCACGAGGAGGTCCGAACCTGCCTTGGATGAGGAGTAGGGGCTCGACGGGTTGTACGGGGTCTCGGGGGTGAACTTCGCAGGGTCGTCGAGTTCGAGATCGCCGTACACCTCATCGGTGGAGATGTGGTGGAGGCGCACATCGTGTGCCCGCACCGCCTCGAGGATGTTGAAGGTGCCCACGAGGTTCGTGGCGATGAACGGGGACGGGTCGCGGAGCGAGTTGTCATTGTGGGACTCGGCGGCGAAGTGCACCACCAGATCGGACTCGGCCACCAGCGGGTCCACCACATCACGATCGGCGATATCGCCTTGGACGAGGGTGACGTTGGCGAGCCCCGCGATAGACGACGGGTTTCCGGCATAAGTGAGCTTGTCAAGCACCGTGACGGTGGCATCTGGCCTGGTCTCAGCCGTGAGATGAACGAAATTGGCGCCGATGAAGCCCGCACCGCCGGTGATGAGGATACGCATGGACTCGCCTTCTACGATAATGTTTGGTGGTTCAAGGATAGCCAAACGGCGGCCAAACACGAGACCCAGAGAGGTGATGCTGTGGATCACGGTGGGGTCGTCAATGAAGTAAGGCGGTCCATTCCCCTTCGAGGGCAATGGAACCTGATCTGGAACTTCGCCCAGCGAGATCTGAAGGCGAAATTCAACGGCACTCTTCTCGGCTGGGCATGGTCCCTCGTTGTCCCGCTTGCGTCACTAGGCATCTACACGCTCGTATTCTCAGTGTGGATGAGGATGACGCCGCCCCCATTCGGTAACGGCAACGATGGCATCTATGTGATCTTCCTCTTCGGAGGCCTCACGATGTGGCTGTTCTTCGCGAACTCCGTCAACTCTGGCATCGCGGGGCTCTCTTCCTCGGGAGGTTTGCTGCAGAAGATTTACTTCCCGAGCTATACCCCCGTGATCGGAGCTGGTTTGGCGGTGGGGATTCAGAGCCTGATCGAGGTGGCGATCTACATCGTCGTCTTGATCGCATTCCTGAATATTGGCTGGACATGGCTACTGCTACCCATCCTGTTGGGCCTCTTCGTTGTGTTCTGCTGGTCTCTCGCCACGGGTATCGCGCTCCTCAACGTCTACGCTCGCGACTTGGCGCACCTCGTCAACGTGGCACTCCAGCTACTTTTCTATGCGACTCCCATCCTCTACACCGTGGATATCATTCCGGAGAGTTGGAACGGCTTGCCGATGAAGGACATCATCATGTTCTCGCCGATTGCCGAGTTCATCACGATGTTCAGGAACCTCTCCTACAGCCTCACGGCGGGAACCTTCGGTGATTGGGTGGCCATTCTCGCCTGGACTCTCGCGGCGGTCGCTTTCGCCACGTGGGTGTATCGCACCAAGGGCGGAGATGTGGGGGAGCGTATATGAGCGATACTGCTATGAGGATTCAAGACCTCTCGAAGACCTTCATCCTTGAGGGGGAGCGCCGGGACTCGGTGAAGGAGCGCTTCGTCCGCGGCAAGGGGCGGGGCAAGCACACGTTCACCGCTCTTGATGATGTCTCGTTTGAGGTTCCGCGCGGCACCACGTTCGGCCTGGTGGGGCATAACGGCTCCGGGAAGTCGACGCTCCTGAAGATCCTTGCGGGTGTGTACCGGCCAACTGCGGGCAGTCTCCTCGTGGACGGTCGAGTCTCGGCTCTACTCGAACTTGGCGCGGGATTCCACGGTGAACTCACCGGTCGCGAGAACATCTACCTGAATGGCGCCATCCTCGGACTCAGCCGTGCGCAGGTAGACGATGCGATTGACGACATCATCGAGTTCGCGGACATCGGCGAATTCATCGACGTGCCGGTCAAGGTCTACTCGTCGGGGATGTATGTGCGCCTCGGTTTCGCTATTGCTGTGACTCTCGATCCGGAGATTCTCATCGTTGATGAGATCATCGCAGTCGGAGATGAGGCGTTCCAGCGCAAGTGTTTCGATCACCTCCACGCACTGCGGCGGCAAGGGGCCACGATCGTCCTGGTGACCCACTCGATGGGGCTGGCAGCGGACTTGTGTGACCAGGTCGCCTGGCTCGATCACGGGAAGCTCCAAGCAGTCGGACCATCACAAGAAGTGATTGATCAATACATCTCGCATGTCAACGCACTTGAAGCAGCCAAGAGCCTCGACAAGGGCATCGCGGCGCCCCTCGACGCAGGGAACCGGATTGGGACCGGCGAGGTGCGGATGACCCGCGTCGATTTCATCGGACCAGACGGCGAGCAGGACATCATCGTTGCAGGGGACCCGCTCACGGTGAGAGTTCACGTGAACGCGAAGAGGTCACTCGACGGCGTGGAGTTGGGACTTGCCTTCCACCACGATTCTGGCCTCATCATTTCGGGCCCCAACTCGAGATCTGCTGGCATCCTCTACTCGATACCTGAGGGAGAGGGGTACATCGATTATGTTCTCGACCCGAGCCCCTTCCTGCCGGGGACGTATCTGCTCACAACGAACCTGCTCTTCAAAGGACAGTCCTACGACTACGCCGATCGTGAGGTTGAGTTCACGGTTCGCTCCGGTGCGGGGCCTGGGGTGGGGCTCGTTACGGTTGACGGGAACTGGTCGCGGAGCGTGACTGCCTCGTGAGCTCGCTTGATGTTCCGAGATGGGCGAAGTCCGCGATCATCGAGCGTGCGCTTCCTGGTGGTCAACCCGCCAGAGCTGCGATAGTCGCGCACTACTCGCATTCGAACGTGGCATCCCGCTCAGTAAGCGTGCTTCTCCGGGAACTAGCGGCATGTGGCTACCGCTCGCTGCTGGTCTCGACGTGCCCTGTGACACGTCCCTTGGAGTGGCCCCACGGGTTGCCTGACGACGTAGGTATCGTGAGGCGCGCGAACAAGGGATACGACTTTGGTTCGTGGGCAGTGGGCCTTGAGCTCTATCCGGCGGCGCGCAAGGCGGACTACACGATCCTCACGAACGATTCGATGGCTGGCCCATTCGCGCCGATTGACGACATCGTGTTCGACTTTGAGGTGGAAGGTGCAGACCTCTGGGGGGTCACCTTCTCGAACCAGATCGCCCCACATGTGCAGTCCTACTTTCTCGGGTTCTCTGGCGGAACACTCGCGAAGCGCCCATGGCGGCCATTCTTCCGAGGCGTGCGCCACTATGAGGAGAAGATGGAGTACGTGCTGCGATACGAGTTGGCCACTCTCCGGCTTGCGAATGAGTATGGCCTGAGTTGGAACGTGCGGCATCGACCGGAGGAACTCGGCGTTGGCGAGACCAATCCAACGCTGTTCGGATGGCAGGAGCTTCTCGACCTCGGGGTTCCCTTCGTGAAGAGGACGATTCTGAAGGAACCTGGCGTAGCGCCAGAGGGGTACACGATCAGGGACACGGTTCGCGCCAGGTACGGGGTGGATCTCGACGAGTGGGTGGAGGAGGCCGAATGAGGCGCATCACGATTGGGGCCGTCAGGCGGCGCTTGGCGCGGTACAAGCACCGAGCGATCTCCGAGTTCAAGGAGCTGACCGGTGGGACCCGGAACGCTGCGCCGGTCGATTTCGCGAACTGGATCGAGCGGAAAAGTGGCCGGCGCGATCGACTTTTCCCCGATGCGTGGCGCAATCAGCCCGAGCTGTACGCCTCGGATGCGGCGCGGGTGGCAGTCGTCATGCACGTTCACTTCCCTGAACTCATGCCGGAGCTTCTGGCGCATCTCACGCACATTCCTGTTCCATTCGATCTCTTCGTCACCAACTCCTCCGGCCAGCCCGTCAGTATCGACGCGGCGGGCGTGCCCCTTCTCAATCATCACGTGATCCTCGACGTGGAGAATCATGGGCGCGACGTGCTTCCGTTGATACAGGTGGTGAATGCGGGATTCCTGGCACCGTACGAACTCGTCTGCAAGATCCACACGAAGAAGAGTGCCTGGCGAGAGGCACACGATCTCGGTGGTTCTGGTGCCGAGTGGAAGGATGACCTTCTCAGCTCGCTCCTCGGCAGCGCCGAGCGCGTCACAGACATCCTCAACGCTTTCGCGGCCGATCGCACACTCGGTCAGGTCACTTCCCGCGGGAGTGTTCTCGGTAAGGAGTATTGGGGCGCGGATCTCGGCCTCACGCGCGAACTCCTGCGCAGGCTCGAGATGGACTTCCGTCCGTCCCAACTCCGATTCAGTGCCGGTTCGATGTATTGGACTCGGGCATTCGTGCTCCAGGCCCTGCGCTCGCTCAACCTGACGAGTGACGATTTCGATGCCGAATCTGGCCAGGTTGATGGCACCACCGCGCACGCCGTCGAGCGTGCTATCGGGTTGCTCACCAACGAGGCTGGCTTGAGAATTACGGACGAGGTGACACCGTCAGCCGACGATGGCTGGACTCGATACAACGGCGGCGCGCGCTCGGAGCGTGCCCGGTTCGTACCCTTTTACCTTCCGCAGTTCCACCCCTTTGACGAGAACAACCGCTGGTGGGGTGAGGGTTTCACTGAGTGGACGAACGTCACCGCCGCCAAGCCGGTCTACAACGGTCATTACCAGCCGAAGCTTCCCACCGAACTCGGCTTTTACGATCTGCGGCTCGACGACGTGCGCGAGCGGCAGGCGGAGATGGCTGCAGATCACGGCGTCAGCGCGTTCATGTACTACTACTACTGGTTCGCGGGCCGGCGCCTCATGTCACGCCCGATCGAGAACCTGCGCGGCTCGGAGACCTCCTTCCCATACTGCATCATGTGGGCCAACGAGAACTGGACCCGCAGATGGGACGGGCGAGAATCAGACATCCTAATCGGGCAGGATTACGGATCCGTTCCCGCAGAGAGTTTCATTGACGACGTCCTCGAGTTCCTCTCCGATCCCTCGTACCTCCGTGTCGATGGCAAAGCCGTGCTCGCCGTCTACCGTCCGGGCCAGATGGAGTCGTTCGGCGATGTCGTGGCACACTGGCGCGTTCGTGCCAGGGAAGCCGGCGTGGGTGAACTGCTGGTGCTCACGGTCGATGTGGCGCAGGAGTTCGATGGCATGGGGGATGACGCGCTCGCGAATGGGCTCGACGGTCGCCTGGGATTTCCTCCGCACAATTATCCGTGGAAGCCGGGCCCGTCGGAGCGCCTTGGTCTACATTCTCTGTTTCGCGGGAACATCGTCTCTTACCCGTTGCTGGTGGGAGACGCGATCAAGCGGCTCACTGACCTTCCCTCAACGGACTTCCCGGGAGCGATGATCGGATTTGATAACACGGCGCGCCGCCAGTGGCGCCCGGATATCTGGTACGGCTCGAACCCGTACACCTTCCACAGGTGGCTCGCTGCCGCGGCTGACGCCGTTGACGATCGCCCGACTGGCGAACGAATTGTGTTCATCAACGCGTGGAACGAATGGGCAGAAGGTGCCGTGCTCGAACCCACGGACAAGTGGGGCAGGAGTTTCCTGCAGGCGGTGCGATCGGTGGCCTACTCCTAAGCCCCTCCTACACGCCGCTAAAGGGAACGGAGGAACGCCTGCTGTTCGTCGTATGTGGGAAGGATGCCTTGCTCCCGTGCGTGGAGGAGCCCGGGGGCCGCGGTGTCCTTCTCGGAGAGCAGCAGTTCGAGCGGCGCCCCACTCCTGTCCGTTGCCGGGAAATCAATGCCGATGGTCGAGCACTGCGGGTGCACGCCAAACTCCCGGCCGGGCGCGTATGGCGCCGAGCAGAGGTACGTAACCGTGGAACCATCCTCGATCGAGACGAACATGTGACCGAGGCCCTCGGAGATAAAGATGGCGCGGCGGTCCGTGTCATCGAGCAACACTGAGTCCCATTGGCCGAACGTGGGGGAATCCACCCGGATGTCGATCACGTAGTCCACCACGGCACCCTTGGGGCAGAACACGTATTTTGCCTGGCTCGGCGGGACCTGTGCGAAGTGGATGCCGCGGGCCACTCCGGCCGCGGAAACGGACGTGTTGACCTGCCTGATGGTGAGGGGCCTGCCGGTAGCCTCGGCGAACGCCGCTTCCTTGAAAACCTCCATGAACTCCCCGCGGGGATCACCGAATCGTGCGAGTGTGATCTCCCACGCGCCGTCGATCGCTAGTGGACGGAATTCCATGAAGCCTCCTCGTATCGCTTGTGCCTCCACGATAGCGGCATCTGTGCCTCTAGACTCGTCCTGACGAAGGGAGCGGCCCGTGGAGTGGTTGATTACAGGTGCCAAGGGAATGCTTGGGCAGGATCTGGTGCGGCGGGTTGTTGAGGCCGGACACAGCGTGACTGCGGTGGATATCGATGAACTCGACATTACGGATCCGCACGCGGTGGCCGCGATCGCACCATGCGACGTGATTGTGAACTGCGCGGCATTCACTGCGGTTGACGCTGCGGAAGAACGAGAAGACTTCGCGTTCACATTGAATGCGACTGCCCCGCAGTTGCTCGCGCGCGCGGCGAGCGAGCGAGGGGCACGGATGGTCCAGATCTCCACGGATTACGTATTCGGTGGGGATGGTACGGAGCCTTATCCGGAGGGCGCGGATCTGCGTCCGCTCTCCGCCTACGGGCGAACCAAGGCCGCAGGGGAGTGGGCCGTGCGCGCCAACTGCGCGGACCACCTGATTATCCGCACAGCATGGCTCTACGGGGCCGGCGGGAACTGCTTTCCGAAGACGATGGCGCGCCTCGCATCGGAAAGGGACTCGCTCGCGGTGGTCACCGATGAGTACGGTCAACCAACGTGGACTGTGGACCTTGCGGATCTGATCGTGCGACTTGTAGATAGTGCCGCTCCCGCGGGTACGTACCATGGCACCTCGTCCGGTGAGACGAACTGGTTCGGGTTCACTCAGGAGATCGTGGAGTCTGTTGGTAAGCCCGCAGCGATGGTGGGGCCGACGACGGCTTCCGCATTTGCGCGGCCCGCGCCGCGCCCGTCGTATTCTGTGCTCGGGCATGATGCTCTCCTCGCGGCGGGAGTTACCCCGATCGGGGACTGGCGGGAGCGCTGGCACGCGGCGTCCCACTCGGTGCTCGGTCTGTCAGACTAGGTGAGGAGATCGAGTACTAGTGGGAGTTGAAGGGCGATCAAGGACGTGAACACGGACACATGGCTTGTGGTGCCTCTCTACAACGAGGGCACCGTGGTCGGGGACGTCATCCGGCAAGCCCGCGAGACGTTCTGCAAGATTGTGTGCGTGGATGACGGCTCGAGTGACGATTCGGCGGAGGTTGCGGCAGCAGCCGGCGCGGTGTTGGTCACTCATCCGGTGAATCTCGGGCAAGGTGCCGCGCTCCAGACGGGTATCACCTATGCGCTCGGTGATCCCGAGGCGGGGTACATCGTAACGTTCGACTCCGATGGGCAGCATCGCACCGAAGATGCCGAGCGGATGGTCCAGCGCCTGCGCATGGAGGACCTCGACGTGATCCTTGGTTCACGATTCCTCGGATCTGCAACGGACGCGGGATTACTGAAGCGCTTAGTCCTGAGAGCAGCGGTCATGTTCGAACGCATGACCACGCACCTCAAGGTAACGGATACGCACAATGGCTTGCGTGCATTCTCGCGTGCCGGAGCCGAGGCGATTCAGATCAGGCAGAACCGCATGGCGCACGGATCGGAGTTCCTGCAGGAGATCTCGCGCAATCACCTGCGGTACGACGAGGAGCCCGTCCACATCATTTACACGGACTACTCCCGCGCGAAGGGCCAGTCGTTGTGGAACTCTGTCAATATCCTCGACGAACTTTTCCTGAACCGGTAGGTAACCATGGGTGATCAAATCATTGTCAAAGTGCTCCTGCTTGTTGTGCTCATCGGGCTCATGGCCGTGCTCCTAATCCCAAGGAAGGGCCCCCGCCCGCTGGCGATCCGGCGCCTGACGTACCTAATGCTCCTCTTCGCTGGGATCGCGGCGGTCATTTCCCCGGGCTGGCTCTCTTGGCTCGCGGGCCTGGTCGGGGTTGGGCGAGGCACGGACCTGCTCCTTTACGCGTTCGTGGTGGTGTTCATCAGCCACTCGATTGCGTCGAAGTCCCGCCACGCAGCATCAGACCAGAGATTCACCGATCTCGCGCGTGTGGTGGCCATCCAGGGTGCAGAACCGGCCGAGGATGCCGGGCGCAGGCTGGTCGAAGGTCAGCAATAGCGGCTACTGGTGTGGCTGATTCTCAGCTGTCGACCGCAGTATCAGCCTCAGCCTTGACCACGCCGCCGATCGCATCATCAAATCTCTCGACGAAATAGGGCGCCATCGTCGTCGCATACACGGCGTTTAAGTGGTTTGTATCCATGTACACGAACATGTTCCCGATAATTGTGGGGCACTCGCCGTCGATGCAAAGCGCGTCCGTCATATCGACGTAATGAAACCCAGGGATATCGTGAAGTCCGGCAACGAGGTCCCTGGAACTGAGTATCGTGTCCTGCTCCAAGATGCAACCATCGAAGAGCTTTTCTGGGTCTCGTTCTCGCGAACACTCGAAGAGGTTCACGTCCGAACGAGGATTGTCACGCACTCCGATGACCGTGATGTCTTGATCCGTCAGACGCCTGATAAGCGTCTCTATTCCGGGGACGAGTGCCTCCCCCCCGTCGTCCTCCCGGGTGCGTGTCACGGTGACGAAGCCGTAATCCGGCACGAGTACGTTCTCGGTGTATTCGAAGATGCTCTGGGCGATCTCCATACAGTCGCCTTCGAGTTCTGCCGGATCCGTGAAGAGACATCCACGGAAGATTGCATCACCGCTCCACCCTCGCCCCGAAACCATCGGCTCAATCATGGGCAGAATCAACTGTTGTGCGTGGGAATTGCCTGCAACAAGCACCGTCACCTCTGCCTCATCAGGGTCTCCCCACGATGAACAGGATCCGTTTGTCCCGATCGGAACATTCTGGGTGACCCACGGTCGGCAACTTTCGCCGAACGCCGCCCAGCCATTAGTGGTGGTCGCTTCTCCTGGAATTGGGCCGAGAGTGAATGGGAGTTGGAGCGAGTCATCAAACAACGCGCGAGCGCCAGGGTGATTGTCAGATCCTGGGCCGCGCAGTGGGATGCCTCCCTCGACCTCGAAGACCTCTTCGGCGGCTGCCTGTGCGTTGCCAATCGCCTTCATGTACGCCCAGGCGGCGCCAACAGGGAGGAGTCCGATCAGGAGGCTGAGTCCCGCGACAGCGTACTTCCGCTGGGTGGACGCATTGGCCCAGGCCCAGGACTGAATTAGCTTGTCTACCAACGCGGTGAGCACCCACGCGAGTGCGAGAGAAGCAGCGATCAGCACGATGCCCTCGACTAACCCCAACCGTTCGCGCTCCACAGCGGCGAGGTAGAAGACGAAGATCGGCCAGTGAATGAGGTAGACGGCGTAGGAGATGTCACCAATTGCGGGCAACGGGCGCCTCGACAGTGCGTGACCGACACCTCGTGACGGGTCCACGTGAGCGTAGAGCAGTATCGCGCTGACCGAAAGCATCGGGATGATCGCCATCGGGCCGGGGTAGCTTCCGATGCTCACCAGGCAGAACGTGATGAGAACGATCAAGCCGAGACTTGAGGCAGCGCGGGCCCAGGCCAGCGGGAGCTTCAGCCATGGAGCGGCAGCCGCGATCGCCGAACCGAACGCGAACTGCCAGATGCGCGCGCGGGTGTCGAAATAGATCGAGCCATCCACAGGCCCGGCGAGAATGAGCCAGAGAAGCGAAACGCCAGCGAGAACAGCGAACGCCACGAGGACGACACTCCGGATCTTCAGTGACATCCGCCGTGAGACGAGGACGCAGGCGGTCATGATGAGCGGCCACAAAATGAACACCTGGCCCTGCATCGACATCGACCAGAGGTGCTGAAATGGACTGGCGAGCGCGTGATCGTCCGCGTAATAGTCAGCTGCGACGTGGACGAGGCGCCAGTTCTCCCAATACGTGAGCGATGCGAACGCCTGGACGATGGTCTCGCGCCAACGCGTCATCGGAAGGAACGCGAACGTGGCGGCCAATGTGGCGAGAATCACCACAACGAGTGGGGGAAGTAATCGCTTGAAGGTGTTGGCCCAGCGCTCGCCGAAGAACGGCATGCGCCCTGCCTCCGAGCGGCGCACGAAAGAGGATGTCATGAGGAAGGCTGAGACCATGATGAACGAGTCGATGCCGATGGGTGAGCCGATGCTCCACGCGTGAAACAGAAGGACCTGCACCATGAGAAGTGCACGTAATCCCTGAATATCACGCCTTTGTCCGCTTCGTGCGGGCACGCCCGTGGGCTTGCCATCCCTTGCCAGGACGGTGGCGCCGCTCGCTGAGACGGAGCCACCAGAGGTACGGGAATCGGAAGTTTCGTATGGCATGTGTGAGGCGTGCGCTTCTGTGTCGTGAAAAAACGTGGCGGGCCAAGGTCCTGTGGACATGTGGCCAACGTGTGGAATATAGCAGAGTTGCCTGTTCACCACGTGTTCAGATCCTGTTCATCGGGTGTATATTCGAACACGATGTGGATGTCAACGAATGAATGGGGCCACTGTGAGTCTCTCGCGTAATCAGTTCGATGTGTTGTTTGCGTTCCATCGTGGCGGCGGATTGACGCAGCGGCAGTTGAAGGAGCGGACGGGTCTTGGTCTGGGGACCGTGAACAGCACCGTGCGTGAACTTGAGGCTCTCGGCTACGTCGAGGACCGGCAGATCACGGGTACTGGGACGGAGGCTCTTGGGCCATACAAGGTGGACAACGCGGTGATCCTTGCTGCGGGACTTTCTGAGCGCTTCGCTCCGATCTCGTACGAGAAGCCGAAAGGGATTCTCCGTGTGCGTGGAGAGGTTCTGATTGAGCGGCAGATTGAGCAACTCATTGACGCCGGGGTCAGCGACATCACTGTGGTGGTGGGGTACAAGCAGGGGTACTTCTTCTACTTACGCAAGAAGTACGGCGTGCGAATCGCGGTCAACGAGGATTTCGCTTCGCGCAACAACAACGGGTCGATGTGGGTGATTCGGGAGCGCCTCGCCAACACGTACGTCTGCTCGTCCGATGACTATTTCACGGTCAACCCCTTCGAGTCCCACGTGTATCAGGCCTACTACGCTGCGCAGTACGTTGAGGGAGAGACGGATGAGTGGTGCCTGACCACCGGTTCGGGTGGGCGCATCACCGGGGTCTCGATCGGGGGCCGTGACGCGTGGGTGATGCTCGGTCACGTCTATTTCGATCGTGCGTTCTCTTCGACCTTCCGTCGCATTCTCGAGGAGGTTTACCATTTCCCGGAAACGGCGGGCAAGCTGTGGGAAGTCATCTACGTTGACCACCTGAAGGACTTGCGGATGGTCAAGCGCGAGTACAGCCCCGGCATCATCAACGAGTTTGATTCTCTCGACGAGTTGCGGGGCTTCGATCCCTCCTTCATCGAGAACGTCGATTCGGAGGCCTTCGACAACATCGTGAGGCTGTTGGGGTGCGAGCGCTCGGAGATTCACGACTTCTATCCCCTAAAGCAGGGAATCACGAATCTCTCGTGCCACTTCACTGTTGACGGCGAAGAGTACGTCTACAGGCATCCCGGGGTCGGCACGGAGAAGATGATCGACCGTGAGGCTGAAATCGCCGCACTTGAGCTCGCCAGCAAGCTCGGTCTCGACAAGACCTTCATCTACGGTGACCCTGCGCGCGGCTGGAAGATCTCGAGATTCATCCCTGGGAGCCGCAATCTCGACGCCGGGAGCAAGCGTGAGTTGAAGAAGGCCATGAAGATGTCGCGAAGGCTCCACAACAGTGGGGAGACGCTCGAGAAAGAATTCGACTTCATCGCCGAAGGAATGCGCTACGAGAGGCTACTGCTCGAACACGGGCCGATCGACGTCCCTGGCTATGCTGAGCTTCGCGAGAAAGTCATGAGGCTCAAGGCGTTTGCGGATGCGGACAACTACCCGCTAGTGCCAAGCCACAACGATTTCTTCCCACTCAACTTCCTCGTGAATGAGGAACGCAGGATGAGCCTCATCGACTGGGAATATGCAGGCATGTCCGATGTCGCGAACGATTTCGGCACGTTTACGGTGTGCGCTGAACTCAGCCGGAAGAGCGCAGATAAGGCCCTGTCCTACTACTTCTCGCGGCCTCCCACCCCGAATGAGCGCCGGCACTTCTGGGCGTATGTGGTCTTCGCGGGATGGTGCTGGTACGTGTGGGCGCTCGCCAAGGAGGCTGAGGGAGACAACGTGGGCGAATGGCTCTACATCTACTACCGCCATGCCGCGGAGTATGTGGACGAGATCCTCTCCTGGTACGAACATCCTGAGGTTCAAGCGGCATCACCTATCGACGAAGTTGGAGCAGTTGCATGAAGTACGGAATTATGAGTGGGGCCCTGTGGGGTCTTGACACCGTCATCTTGAGCATCGCGCTCGTGATGATCCCGTTCTTGGGCTCTTCCGAGGCCGCGCTCTCGAGCGCGCTCCTGCACGATCTTGCGTGCGCGCTAATCCTGCTCGTCTATATGGGGGTTCGCGGGAGACTGCGCGACACGATCGCGGCGGTCAAGACACACAGCGGCAAAGCAGTGATGGGCGCGGCCGTCCTGGGTGGACCCATCGGAATGTCCGGATACCTAATCGCGATCAACAACATCGGGCCGGGTTACACGGCGATCATTTCCACGTTCTATCCGGCCGTCGGCACTCTCCTTGCGTTCCTCTTCCTGAAGGAGCGGATGCACCCGAGGCAGATCATCGCGCTCCTCGGGGCGCTCGGAGGCGTGATCCTCATGGGATGGTCCTCGATGACAGCGGAGATTCCCGGCAATGCGGCGATCGGTATCGGGGCCGCTCTGCTGTGCGTCATCGGATGGGGATCAGAAGCCGTGATTCTCGCGTGGGGAATGCGGAACGAGGCAGTTGATAACGAGACGGCACTGCAAATCCGCGAGACCACCTCGGCCCTCGTCTATCTGCTCGTTGTGGGGCCAATCTTCGGCGTGGTTGGCTTCTCGCTCAAGGCAATGCCCACCCCCGCAGCCGGTATCCTCCTCATTGCTGCCATCGCCGGAACGGCGTCGTACCTGTACTACTACAAGGCGATCGACACGATCGGAGCCTCTCGCGGAATGGCGCTCAACATCTCCTACGCGGCGTGGGCCGTGATCTTCGGACTCATCCTCCTCCAGGCGGTCCCGAGCCCGCTCGTGATCTTCTGCTGCGTCGTGATCCTCGTGGGGACCGTACTCGCGGCTTCGCCGAACTGGTCTGAACTCAACTTCAAGAAGATCACTGCCGGGAAGTGAAAGAGCACACGGTACCGCCGGATCTCGACTAGATTGGTGAGCGCCTAAGAGAAGGAGGGGTATGTCCACCGTTGATGTCTTGTTTCCATACTATGGGGACGTCGAGTTGATGAAACTCGCTGTGCGGAGTGTGCTTCGGCAGTCACATTCGGACCTGCGGTTGCTGGTTGTCGACGACGGATACCCTGACGACTCGATCCCTGCGTGGTTCGAGTCTCTCGGAGATGACCGCGTCTCATACCAGCGAAACGAAACGAATCTCGGCGCGAACCTGAATTATCGCAAGGCCGTCTCACTAGTGACGAACGATCTCGTCGTGATGATGGGCGCAGATGACGTGATGCTTCCCAACTACCTGGAATGGCTTGTGGATCGTGCCGCAACGTACCCACACGCCAGCGTCTTCCAGCCTGGCGTCGTCGTGATCGATGAGAATGGCGCACAGGTGCACGGCCTGGTCGAACAGGTGAAGGATCGCTATCGCCCTTCCGGCAGGGGAGTCAGGATACTTCAGGGTGAAGAGCTCGCCGTGTCTCTTCTCCGGGGCAACTGGCTTTACTTTCCCGCAGTCGGGTGGCGTGCCGATGCGATCACGAGCATTAATTTCCGTGAGGGATTCGACGTCGTCCAGGACCTCGCCCTAGCGCTCGACGTGACATTGGCCGGTGGCAGCCTACTCCTCGACGACCTCGCTGCGTTCATGTACCGTCGCCACTCCGGATCGGATTCGTCATGGCGGGCACTCGAGGGAACGCGTTTCGACGAGGAGCGCCGATTTTTCCTTACGATGGCCGATGAGATGGACGCACGTGGCTGGCGCAGAGCATCGCGCGTCGCGCGTCTGCACCTCTCGTCGAGGCTGTACGCCGCGACCTTGCTACCCATGGCCGCTCTGAAGCGCAACGAGAAGGGCGTTCGGAACCTCGGGCGGCACGTCCTCCGCTGAGTCGTCAGTGCTCGCCAAGATCGATCAGGAAGGGATAGTGGTTCTTCCGTGACTCCAGCGGCGGAAGGCTCATGTAGTCCCCGTACCCGCGGGTCAGTATGGCGTCGTAGTTTCGCGGTAGCTTGACAGTGATGCCTTCGAACTGCACATCGAGCGCTGGGAACATGTCCTCGTATGTGACCGCCCACGCCAGCGGATCGCGATCTGAATAGTCGGCCATTCGCTCAGTATCTGCACCTTCGTAAAGCCGTGCCGCACTATCCCACTGCTTCTGGATCCATCGGGGTGTGATTCCAAGCGCCCTCATCGTCCAGTGTGCCGTGTGTGTCGCGGCCAACACGAGGGAACGCTTCCATCCATCGATCGCGAGGTACGGCGAGGGGGTGGCCCGCACGAACATCAGCCGCCCCCACAACCAGGTTCGACGACTCTGCTTCAGGTACAGCCGTTCATCATCGGGCACGTTGTCGAGTGGGAAGATGTCAATGCTCAGCGGCTTGCGGTACGCACAATTTCGATAGAACTCGGGGATGAAGTACGTGGAATTCAAGGCGAGATATGAGTAGGTCGAGGGAAAATCGGGCTCGTTCCGGGAGTTTACGATGGAGAACTGCTCTCCCAGTCTCGCGGGCGCGAACTCGAGGAATTGCTCATAATCGGCGCGCGTCATCGCGATATCCACATCGTCGTCCCACGGGATGAAGCCATGATGGCGCACGGCGCCGATGGCGGTGCCAGCGTAAGCCACATAGGGGATAGAGAGTTCACGGCACACGCGGTCAAACTCGGCCAGAATCTTCGTGGAGACCAACTGCACGCGCCTCAGTTCATCGGCATTCTCATAGCTCTTGAAGGCCATCGGCGGAGTATCCTCTCTTCTCGCGGTAGCTCCAGAACGCGACAACGATGCGGATCAGCCAGAACATCACGAGTATCGCCATCGCCCCGGTGAAGGTCAGGCAGGCACCCATCATTCCAAACTTCGGGATCAGTATCCATGAGAGGAAGGTCGCCGCAACTGCGGCGATTCCGTAGCCGAACATGGCTGCCTTCTGGAGTCTCATGGTGACCAAGATGTAGTACAGCAAGATGCTTACAGCGCTGAAGGCCCCGCCAACGATGAGAACCATCAGTTCCCACAGGAATCCCTCAAGGTCAATCCCATACAGGAAGCCGAGCAGTGGGATTCCCACGAAGTAGCCGATCGCGAGCATGCTGACTGTAGAGATCAGGATCGCAACGAAGCCTCTGCGAATTGTGGCGAAGAATCCCTCCAGGTTACCCATTAGCCAGTTCTTCGCCAGCGAGGTCAGTAGCGGCTTGAACGCGAGTCCGCTCAGCAGATTGATCATCATGGCGGGCATGAAGAGAACGTTGTAGTACGTCTGATCTTCGCGCGGCAGGGACCTGTCGATTCCGAATCTCGGAGCGTTGGTCAGGTACATCGCCAGAAAGGCGCCCACGAAGAGTGGCAGGCAGGCGAGGAGCAGTCTCTTCAATGGCTGAAGGTCGAAGCTGGGACGTAATCCGTAGAGACGGCGCGCTGCCGGGATGTTGAGCGCGATCAGTGCTGCCGCTGACGCCACGATAGTGAGGACGCATGCCATGAAGAGATCACGTATCAGGGCGACTGAGGCTGTGAAGACCACCGTGGTCGTAAGCACTCGGAAGAAGCAAGCCCGTGCCCCGATGTGCAGTCGTCCAAGACGCTGGAACTCGCCCTGAAAGACGTCCTCGTAGGAATCGAACACGCGTAGCATTGCCACGAGGATGACGAGTAGCGCCTCTTGGGTGACACCGCCGGTCACGAGCGAGTATCCGATGATGCCCAGGACCATCAGCGTGATGGTCGTCAGGCGAGAGGCATGGTATGCGCCGAAGGTGAAGCGATGCTCGATGTCAGTTGCCTGGTAGAGCCTCATCTCGAACGAACCGAGCGGTTGGAGTTGCCAGCCGAGAGCCACTGCCAGAGAGAAGATTCCACCTACGTAGGCGCCGAGGAACTGCGTGACAACGAGGAGAAGGATCATCGACGAGCCAGCGCTCATCACGCTGGCTGCGGTGTTCCAGAAGTAGTCGCGCGTGACCTGAGTGCGAGTCACGGGATCCGCCAGATCAGTGTTCGCCCGTGTCAACGAGGCACGGGCGGTGGTTCTTGCGCTCGTGAACGGGAGGAAGTTGCATGTAGTCGCCATAGCCGCTCGTCAGGATCGAGTCGTAATTCCTGGGAAGCTTGACGACTATGTCCTCGAAGGGAACGTCAATCGCGGGGAACAGGTCATCGTGGGTCACAGCCCAGCTTCGAGGAAAGCGATCAGTGAAGTCCGTCATCCGTTCGGTCGTCTCGTGCTCGTAGGCGCGCGCGGCGCCCTCCCACTTCCTCTGGATGAATTCTGGAGACATTCGTAGGAGGCGCATACCCCAGTGCGCGGCGAAGCAGGCAGAGTGAACGAGGAGCGCCTTTGGTCCGCCGAACGACAGGTAAGGGGTGGGCGTCGCCCGAATGAACTTCAAGCGCCCCCAGATCCATGTGCGGCGGATTTGCGCCGCGAACTTCTTTTCGTCGTCGGACACATTGTCAAAAGGGAACACGTCGATGCTCATTGGGGTGCGATATGTGGCATTCCTGTAGAACTCAGGGATGAAGAGGGTCCCTTTGAGCCCAAAGTGGGAGCAGGTTGACGGGAACCCAGGTGCCGTATACGTGTTGTTGATGAGGTAATGGTCGCTCATCACACCAGGTGCCTCCGCCAGGAATCTCTCGTACGCGTGCCGCGGCATGGCGATGTCCACGTCGTCATCCCACGGGATGAAGCCCCCGTGTCGTACTGCTCCGATGGCCGTTCCCGCGTAGATCACGTACGGGATTTCAAGTTTCCGGCACACTCGGTCGAGTTCGGCGAGGATCTTCGTAGAGACGCGCTGAACAGTCTTCAGTTGATCCTGATCGTCGTAGTCCTTGAATGTCATGGTGGCCTACCTCTCTCGCGCCGCAACAATAGTATCTTCGATCCGCTCTGGGGTAGTTTGAGACGTGTTTTCATGCTGGTGAAATGAGGGGAGATCACGATGGCGGAAGCTGAGACAGCGTCGCAGAATGCATCGACGCCGCACAGACTACCCAGGCCCGTACGGTGGGTCCTCGCTGTCGTGGGTGTCGTCGGCGTGTTCCTCGGATTCCTCACGTGGGTGATTTCGTCACCGGTGGGAGGCTCCCCGGACGACGACTATCACTTGGGCAGTATCTGGTGCCCCATGCCGTTCGACACATCGGGCTGCGAGTACACGGAGTTCGAGACAGAGGAGGGCCTGACTGTCAGTGTGGTCGTGCCCGAGACCCTAATAGGCGGTAAGGCGTGCATGGCGTTCGAGTCTGAGACGGACGCCTCCTGCGCGGACGGACTGTCCGACGATCGATGGGTTCCGAGCGAGCGGGTTAACATCGGCAACTACCCGGGTGGGTTCTACACTTTCCACCACATGTTCGTGGGGGAAGATGTTCAGTTCTCCGTGCTCGTGATGAGGACGGTCAACATCCTGATCGCACTCGCGGGACTCGTGCTCGTGGGGGCGTTGGCGAGTCCCGAGCAGCGCCACCATCTTCTTGTCGCGACGATCGTGGCGTTTGTTCCAATGGGCGTGTATTTCGTCGCGTCCAACAATCCGTCGTCGTGGACCATCTCCGGGTGCTTGATCTACGTGGCGGCGCTTATCGCCTCAACCGAGGCGTTCCGCTGGCGGCGCTGGGCACTTCTTGCGCTCGGAGTGCTCGGAGTGCTCCTCGCCGCGACAAGTCGCACGGATGGATCCTTTTACATCGTCGTCATCTCGCTCGCGATGTGGTTTCTCGTTCCGTTGACAAGGGATCGGATTCCGTCTTTCGCCCTCTCAGTGGTCGCTTCGCTTGTGCTCATCACGAAATTTGCCACCTCCCAGCAGGCAGGGACGATGACCGGGTCTGGAGGTTGGCCGACCTCCGATAGTTGGGAGAGATCGGACGTCTTCCTGAACAACCTGCTGACTCTTCCGGATCACATTGGAAGCTTCTGGGGCCTCTATTGGGGCCCCGGATGGTTCGACGTGCCACTCAAAGGTTGGTCGACCCTCACCATGATCTTCGCGGCGGGGGGACTGGTATTCATCGGTGCCAGGGAATTGTGGTTGCGCAAGGTGCTCTCGTCGGTGATCGCAGCAGGAGCTCTGCTGGGTATCCCAGTCGTCGCGCTGACTCTTCGGCAGGTGCAGCCCGTGTACTACTACCAAGGACGGTACATGCTCCCTCTCCTCGCGGTCTTCTTCTTCATCTGGCTGGTCAGACGCCATGGCCGGGCCTTTTATCGGCGCACAGGTGAACTCTTCGAGCTCCTTGGCCTGGCCTCCGTGGCTAACATGATGGCGCTCCATAGCGTCATCGTCCGCTACGCGGTGGGCACGGACGCCGGGATACTCATTCGAATCGGAGAACCCGAATGGTGGCCCTGGGCGATTCCTCCCACGACCATGTGGGCTCTCGGTTCACTTGCGATGATAGTGGGCCTCGCCGCGCTACTTTTCGTCACGTCGCGTTCGCTCCCACACAGCGATGCCAGAGTTCGGCAGGAACTAGGCGTCGAGCAGGCCCAGTAGGTACTCGCCGTAGCCGGACTTCACGAGTGGTTCGGCGCGCTCGCGCAGCTCGTCCGCGGTGAGGAAGCCCATGCGCCAGGCGACCTCCTCCGGCGCCCCCACTTTCATGCCCTGACGTGCCTCGACGGTTCGGACGAACGAGGTTGCGTCCGCGAGCGAATCGAACGTCCCGGTATCGAGCCAGGCGGTACCGCGGGGGAGCACCTCGACGTGGAGCCTGCCGGCCTCAAGGTAGTGGCGGTTGACGTCCGTGATCTCGTACTCGCCGCGCGCCGAGGGCTTGAGGTTCTTGGCGATCTCAACCACGTCGTTGTCGTAAAAGTAGAGGCCCGGGACCGCATAGCGGGACTTCGGTCGAGCGGGCTTCTCCTCAATCGAAATGGCCCTGAGTTCGTCGTCGAACTCCACCACGCCATACTCGCTCGGATTGGAGACGTGATACGCGAACACCGCTCCGCCGTCTACCTCCGTGTTACGGCGCAGGCGGGTCCCCATGCCTGGGCCGTAGAAGATGTTGTCACCGAGGACCAGTGCGGCGTAGTCGCCTCCGATGAAGTCCGCGCCGAGCACGAAGGCCTGGGCGAGACCGTTCGGTTCATACTGCACCGTGTAGCTCAGGTTCACGCCGAGCTGTGACCCGTCTCCGAGGAGCCGGTGGAAGGACTCGGCGTCGTGTGGCGTGGTGATGATCAGAATGTCCTGGATGCCCGCCAACATCAGGGTGGAGAGGGGGTAGTAGATCATGGGCTTGTCGTACACCGGCACGAGCTGTTTGGACACGCCCTTCGTGATCGGGTGAAGCCGAGTACCAGAGCCGCCAGCAAGAATGATTCCACGCATGGCCCCCATTCTGGACCATCGGAGCGCGGACTGTCAGCAGATCGTGATCGTTGACGCCTCGTGGCGGGCGCCACAGTGCGTAGGCGTGTGTTGATCGGGCCCGAGATGGGACACTTGAGGTATGACATTCCAGCCACATGATGGTGACACGGCTCCGGTTCCGGCAGGACAGGGTGAACCTGGCCGCCGCCAGCGGCGCGATGATCGGCCGAAGAACCGTGGGGCCCGCATTGCCGTGTGGACGCTCGTGGCGATCGTGGGGATTGCCGCCGTTGCTGCCGGAGCCGTCCTGGGGCGCTTGGCCAGCGGCTATGAACAGGCAGAGCGGCTCCCGCAGACTGAGGTATTCCCCGAGGCGGAGAGCCGGCCCGATCCGATCGAAACGCCCGAAGAAGCCTCGAACGAACCACTGAACATTCTCGTGCTCGGCTCGGATACGCGTGGCGAGGTGGGCGATAACATGGAGTCGATCCGCGGCCAACGTTCGGACACCATCATGGTGGTGAACATTCCGGCGGACCGTGAGTCCATCAACATCATGTCCATCATGCGTGATAACTGGGTGGAGATCCCCGGGCGCGGCATGAACAAGATCAACGCGGCGATGTCATTCGGCGGCATCCCCCTCACGGTCCAGACCATCGAAGGCATCATCGACGTGCCGATCGACCACGTGGCGGTGATCGATTTCGAAGGATTCAAGGGCCTCACGGATGCCGTGGGTGGCGTGACGTTGAATAACCCGAACAGCTTCAGCGCGGGAGGCACAACCTTCGCGCAGGGCGAGATCACGTTGCAGGGCGAGGAGGCGCTCACGTTCGTGCGCGAACGGTACGCCTTCGCTGGCGGCGATTACACGCGCGTGGCCAATCAGCAGCTCTTCATGAAGGCGCTGATCAGCCAGGTGCTTTCGCGCGATACTCTCACCAGCCCCACGAAGATCATTGATTCGGTGGACGCTATCTCTCCGTATCTCACGGTCGACGACGGTCTCGGCGTGACAACGCTCGTGCCGCTCGGTATGTCAATGAGCTCGTTGCGCGGAGGGGACGTCAACACATTCACCTCGCCCACTCTGGGAACTGGCATGGTGGGCTCACAGTCCGTGGTCCACCCCGATTGGGACAGGCTCGCCGAACTAGCCGTGCTCTTCCGCGAGGATGCAGTCGGCACCTGGGTTCCGTAGGGTCATCGCTGGCGACGGGATGGCAGGACTGATGCGAGCGGCAAAGCTGGCAGTACTCGCATGCGCGGTACTGGCGTTTGCCGTGCCCTCACTCACCGGGTTCCAGGTGGGTGGTGTGCAGGGGGCTCCCAACGCGATTGGAAAGCAACTCTCGCGGCTGGTGACGGAAACCCACGATCCGCAGGTCCCCGCATTGCCGAGGACGGAGTCCCTCGCCCTTGGGCCCGCGGGTGATCCGCTGACGATGGCGGCGGCACGCGACCCGCGCATCGACCGATTGTTGAACACGCCGGCGGCGCAGAGCGCGGACGAGTGGGCCACGATTCCCGGCGATGTTCCCTGGCAGGGGCCGGGCACGTTCCAGGTAGCCGAGGGCCGTGTGGAAGCGCCTGAACCCGAGCGGCGCGTGCGAACGGTCCTCATCCGCGTGGAGGATGAACTGCCGGTGGATACCGAGGTGTTCGCGGACGTGGTGATGGACGTGCTGAACGATTCACGCGGCTGGCGGGACATCGATAACGTCTCGTGGGCGCGCACCGATCAGTCGGCCGAGGCGAACCTGACGCTCACGCTGGCCTCGCCC
>JAKDIE010000380.1 GCA_030450655.1 Ruaniaceae bacterium | reverse complement strand
ACGTGACGGTGCCGCAGATCGGAGCGATGTACGAGGGAGATTCCTCCCGCAAACGCACGTTGGTGGAGCACGGCTTCCGCCTGCCCTCTGCGCTCGATAACCGCCCGCTTACGTGGGACGAGTTCTTGCAGCGCACTGGCCAGACAGTGTTCCTCTCCGCCACGCCTGGTAGTTACGAGCTCTCCCAGGCCGACGGCGTGGTGGAACAGATCATCCGGCCCACAGGACTAGTGGATCCCAAGGTGGTGGTCAAGCCCACCACCGGGCAGATTGACGATCTCCTGAACGAGATCACCGTGCGAGTGGATCGCAACGAGCGAATCCTCGTGACCACCCTCACCAAGAAGATGGCGGAGGATCTCACCGATTACCTTCTCGAGCGTGGCATCAAGGTCCAGTACCTCCACAGTGACGTCGATACGTTGCGGCGCGTGGAACTCCTGCGGGAGCTCAGGATGGGTGTGTGTGACGTGATCGTGGGAATCAACCTGCTGCGCGAGGGCCTCGATCTGCCTGAAGTCTCGCTGGTGGCGATACTCGACGCCGATAAGCAGGGCTTTCTGCGATCCGCCACAGCCCTCATTCAGACGATCGGACGTGCGGCGCGAAACGTCTCCGGCGAGGTTCACATGTATGCCGATACGATCACCCCCGCCATGTCGCAGGCGATCGAAGAGACTGAGCGGCGCCGCGAGAAGCAGGTTGCCTACAACGAGGAGCACGGGATCGATCCCACCCCGCTGCGCAAGAAGATCAACGACATCACGGAGATGCTGGCGCGCGAGGAACTGGATACGGAAGAACTCCTTAAGGGTGGCTACCGGGGCGCGAACCGGCCCAGGGCGGCGGCCCATGCAGGGGCTGCTCAGGAGGATCTCAGCACCCTGATCGGCGATCTCACCGCTCAGATGCACGCTGCGGCGGAGAATCTGCAGTTCGAGTTGGCGGCACGCCTTCGTGACGAAATCAGGGACCTCAAGAGCGAGTACCGCGAGATGAGTGATTGACGACACGGCACCAGAGTCTAGGTAACTCGGAGAGAGCCGACTATCCTGGACCGCTGAGGGCAGTATTCCCGAATCACCCGGTCGTCATCACGGTGGATCCACATCTCACCCGGTCGGTTGAGCGCGTTAGCGCGGAAGAGACCTTGTACTCCGGCCAGGAAAGACCACATGGGTTCTGCTCACTTGTCCCTCACCTTTGAGGCCGTGACGCTCAGCGTCATGCTTCTGATCATCATCATCGATCTCCTTCTCGTGATCCGGCGGCCACACGTCCCCTCCTTCAAGGAGTGCATTGCGTGGGCTTCCTTCTACATCGGAATCGCGCTCATCTTCGGACTCGTGCTGTATCTCGTCACTCAGCATGCGGAGCTCACTGCGCAGTTCTACACGGGTTTCGTTGTCGAGAAGAGCCTCTCGATCGATAACCTCTTCATTTTCATCATCATCTTGACTCGCTTCAAGGTCCCGCCACAGAGCCAGCAGACGGTGCTGATGATCGGAATCCTCATCGCGCTCGTCCTACGCGGCGCAATGATCCTGGTTGGCGCCGCCGTGATCGAGCGCTGGTCCTGGGTGTTCTACATCTTCGGAGCGTTTCTGATCTGGACCGCCTGGACTCAGGTGAAGCCTGGCGCGCACAGCGGTGAGGAAAAGCCAGAGTCCAGGGTTGTGCAGATTCTCCGCAAGCGGCTATCCGTCTCCGACGAGTACGTTGGGAACAAGTTCCGCACCGTGGTGGACGGGCGCAAGGTCTGGACCCCCCTCTTCCTCGTGATCATTGCACTTGGCGTGACGGACGTGGTCTTCGCGCTCGATTCGATCCCCGCGATCTTCGGCATCACGCAGGATCCGTTCATCGTGTTCTCCACGAACCTGTTCGCCCTCATGGGCCTGCGCCAGCTGTACTTCCTGTTGGGTGGCCTGATGGATCGTTTGGTGTACCTGCCATACGGTCTGGGCGCGATCCTC
>JAKDIE010000379.1 GCA_030450655.1 Ruaniaceae bacterium | reverse complement strand
CGGTGGCCAGATCGTTCCACGTGGCGGGGATGTATGCGCGCATGCTCCTATTGTCCAGCCTTTCTGCGCCCGCGCATGATTCGCCGAGGGCGAGTGCTGCCACCCACCCGCACCGCGAGTTCGCGGATGCCGTGCAGCGCCTTGGAGTCCGGTGCGGCATCGGCGAGCATCACGGCGCGCCGGATCGCAGTATCGGCCGCGGCGCGATCGTCCGCGATCAGGACCGGATCCCCCTCACCCGCGAGCCGCGCAAGCACCTCTCGCACCTGCCGTGTGGAGCCGGCACCGGTGGCCGAGGCGCGCACCTTATTGACCACCACGTGGTACTCGCCGTCCACGCGCGGCGCATCCACGAGCAGTGAGACGAGACGGAATATGCCGACGGCGTCCGCCTGCCCCAACACCACCACGTGATCCGCGGCGGCGAGAGCGGCGTGCTGTGCGGACCACCGCGTGGGGGCGAACGCCGAGCCGAAATCGGATTCGTCATCCTCCCATCCACCCGCCACGTCCACCACCGTCCACGCGGCGAGGGCCCGCGCGGCCTGGAGCACCTCCTCGATCGCGCGTCCGGGCACCTCGCGCCAACGGTCCGGCCGAGTCAGGCCCGTGATCACGCGCACGCCGCCGATCGTGGAGGAGGCGGATTCCAGGGCAGTCTCGGTGAGGCGGCCATGGGTGGCGGCCCGGCACACTGCGGCGATCCCGGAGGACTCGTCCACAACTCCGAGGCTCTGCGCGAGCGCGGGCGCGAGGGTGTCCGCATCGATCAGGAACGCCGTGCCATCGTGAGCGAGTTCGGCCGCGAGCGCCGCGGCCACCGTGGTGCGGCCCGGGGCGCCGTGCGGTCCCCACACCACGATGACGGTGCCGCGGGCGTCGTCGTCGGGCTGAATTTCCACGGGCATTGGCGGAGGGAGCACGTCCAGATCGAGGCGCCCGATCGCCTCCACCACGGCGGGGCCCCCTGCCGCCGCATCCGTCACGGCGTCGCAGCGCAGTGCCGCCACGCGTTCCATGTCCTCGCTGTGGGCGATCCCCACCACGCTCACGCCCATGGCGTGCAGGCGATCGATCACCACGTGGTCGATGCCGAAGAAGCTGGCCGAGACCACGGCCACCGTGCCCACGCGCGCCCCTGCAGCGGCGAGCAGTTCGGCCACGTCCGCGCAGCGCCGCTCCACGCTGAGCCCGGGGGCCGCAGCCAGGTGCGTCACCACCTCCGGCTCAAGATCGCCGAAGACCGCCACCAGGACTCCGCGCACCTCAGCCGCCTCGCGGGACCACGACGAGGTTGCCGTCGTCCGCCATCGCTGCGAGCAGTGCGGGCAGCCGCTCGGGTTCGATCAGGATCTGCACGCCGCCGTACTGGGAAGCGAGGAAGGACGAATCGGTGAGGACGGCCTGCACGAGCACGTCTTCGGCCACGAGCGCAGGTTCGCCCCGCTCACCGGAGATGGCGCGGCCGGGCGTGTGCCACACGTCCACGCGGCTGCCGGGCCCCGTCCCCTCCGGGATCGCGCTGGAGGAGGGCACCACGAGAGTGCGCAGGGCCACGGAATCGGTGATGGCCGAAATGGGAACGAGTTCGCCGGGCTGGATCACGCGGTCGACGACGCCGCTGGGCTCGGTCTGCACGCTCAGGTAGAGGGGGGCGATGGCTGGATCGACGTCCACTGCCGTGACGTTCCCGGCGAGCGAGGATCCTGGTGTGAGGGTCTGCGTGGCCGCCCACACCCCCACGCGGGCGGAGGCGGAGGAGACGGCCCACCAGCCGAGCGCCACCGCGAGCGCCACGAGCAGGACACCCACCCCGAGCCGCGGATCCCGCCACGAGGGCGGGCGAATGCGTGGCGCTTCCACCATGGCATGCCCCCTTTCGTTCGGCCGTGTGGCTTTCGGGACAGTCTGCCGGATTCTGGCGGGCGCGGCTAGAGTTTTCCACAGGTTGCGGCGCGGGGCCGTGCGCTCCCGCAGT
>JAKDIE010000378.1 GCA_030450655.1 Ruaniaceae bacterium | reverse complement strand
CGCCGAGTACGTGGAGATGTGGCTGCGGGATGGAGGCATGACTGCTGGCGCCGAGAGGGAGGGCGCCTACGCCGCCTGGCTGGAGGACTTCCACAGCCGGGGCGTGGAGGGGATCGGCTTCGGGTACGTCCTCGCGCGCCCGCAGTCGCGGCCGGAGCCGCTCCGCCGCTTCGAGCAGGTCCACACGCCGGCCACGATGCCGATCGGCGCGCACCTGGCCGAGTGCTTTGACGCCCTCCAGCGCCACGGCGAGATTGCGGACCTGCACCTGCGCGTGGCAGAGGACGTCACGATCGAGCGCCACTATCGCGCGTTCGCGGAGGAGCCCACTGCGATCCTCGCGCGGCAAGGAGGTGGGCTCGGCCGCACGCTGCTGGCCTCGACCGCGCTCGCGGGCTTCTTCTCCGTGGCCGACGGCGAACTCACGGCCGGGCAGATCGCCGTCGCCCTCGAAGCCCTCATGGAGGAGGCTGGCCTCGCCCAGCGCGTGCTGAACGAGGCGGCCGAAGCCCACGAATGGGGATTCCTGGTCCTCTGATTTGCAGCCGGCCTACTCCCAGGTGGCGGACTCCGGGTCCACCCCGTGAGCGCGGGCGTTGGCCTCCACTGCCGCCCGGAGCCATGCCGCCAGGCCCGCGGCGTATTTCTCGTAGTACGCCGTGAAGCGCGCATCGCTCACATACATCTGCGCGAGCAGCACCTGCATCGAGTGGGTGCAGTCATAGGACGCGGACACGAGCGCACGGTGCCGCTCGGCGAGCGCGTTCGCGGCCGCGCTGCCGGGCGCGACGCCCTCACGCATGGCCTCCGCGAGCGCGCGGTTGAGCGCTTCGCCCTCGGTGGCCCAGGTGGTGAGCTCGTCCTTGGACATGCCGCCCACTCGCTTCTGAGACGTCGCCCACTGCTCGGTGCCGCCCCAGCGCTGTTCGGCCTCTTCGGCGTATTCCGGGTCCCAGTCGGTGCCGAAGATCTCGGCCTGCTCCTGGGGGGTCAACTTCTTGTTCATCTGCTCTTCCTCCATCATCCGATCGACCGCCGTGACCTTCGCCGCCAGCGAATCGATTCTCTCCAGCAGGAGGTGCCGCTGCCGCGCGAGGTGATCGCGCGCGCTCACCGTGGGATCGTCGAGGATCCGCGCCACGTCGTCGAGCGTCACCCCCACCTCTCGGTACAGCAGCACGCGGTGAATGCGCGCCACATCCTCGCCCGAGTAGAGCCGGTAGTCCGCGCGTGTTCTCGCCGGTGATACCAGCCCGATCTCATCCCAGTGGTGCAGTGTGCGCACGCTCACGCCCACGAGTTCGGCCACGTGGCCTACGGTCAGCGCGGTCGCGGCGTCGATGTCATCCGTCATGCTCACAGCATCTCCTTTCTTGCCCTTTCTACGCTGGCCCATCACGCGGCGTGAGGGTCAAGTCCTGGCCGACGGCGTTTCCACCTCTGGGCGGGAATGTGCCACTATGCACTGGGACGGCCACGCATGGCCGCGGGAAAGGACACAGTGAAACTCGTCATCGTCGAGTCTCCGGCAAAGGCGCGCTCGCTGGGCGCATTCCTCGGTAGTGAGTACGCGGTTGAGGCCTCGATCGGCCACATCCGAGACTTACCACAACCCTCCGATCTGCCCGCAGACATGAAAAAGGGCCCGTACGGCAAGTTCGCGGTCGATGTTGAGAACGGCTTCGAGCCCTACTACGTGATCTACCCGGACAAGAAGAAGATCGTCACCGAGCTTCGTAAGCTCCTGAAGGAGGCCGACGAGCTCTACCTCGCAACCGATGAGGACCGCGAGGGAGAGGCCATCGCCTGGCACCTGCTCGAGGTGTTGAAGCCGAAGGTTCCGGTCAAGCGCATGGTGTTCCACGAGATCACCCGCGAGGCGATCGAAGAGGCCGCCCGTAACACCCGCGAGCTGGACCTCGATCTCGTGGACGCGCAGGAGACTCGCCGCATCCTCGACCGCCTCTACGGCTACGAG
>JAKDIE010000377.1 GCA_030450655.1 Ruaniaceae bacterium | reverse complement strand
GCTCGGCGCAATCGCAGCATCCACGAGCGGCTTCAGCGGCAGGTGCGCGCCGCGCCTATTCCCGCCATCGGCGGTGATGACGAGCTTCGCCTCGGCATCGTCGATGCGCTGCCGCAGGCTCTCCGCGCTAAATCCACCAAAGATCACCGAATGGATAGCCCCCACGCGCGCGCAGGCAAGCATCGCAATCACGGCCTCGGGGATTTGTGGCAGATAGATCGCCACCCGGTCACCCTTGCCGATTCCGAGACTCAACAGACCGTTGGCAGCCTTCTGCACCTGCACATGAAGATCCGCGTATGTGAGGGTCTGCGTGTCCCCAGGCTCGCCCTCGAAGTGGAACGCCACGCGATCGCCGCGGCCTTTGCGCACGTGCTTATCGACCGCGTTGTCGCAGGCATTCAGCGTCCCATCGGCGAACCAGCGTGCCACGGGAGCATCGGACCAATCGAGCACCTCGGTGAACGGCGTGCGCCACTGCAACAGGAGCGCCTGCTCCCGCCAGTACGCCAGCCGGTCAATCTCGGCCTTCTTGTACTCGTACGCAGTGGCGTTCGCGTGAACGGCAAAACTCACCAACGGCGAGAATGTGCGCGATTCAGTATGCAGATTCTCAAGAGCGGGTATTCCGTGGGCATGTCCATCCATGGAACTAGCTTAGGACTTTCGTCCCCTCAGAGTCATCTGGGGAAGAGTCCGCATCCTCCGGTAAAAGCTTGAGCCCGACGACGGCCCCGATGATCCCAAGGAGACACACGACCTTCCAGAAGGAGACGGTTTCGGTCCCGGTCAGCATCGCGTAGGCCACGGTCAGCGCGGCCCCGGTTCCCGTCCACACGGCGTACGCCGTCCCGATCGGTATCGACTTCGCCGCCCAACCCAGCCCGATCATGCTAACGACCAGTGCCACGAGGAAGGTGACCGAGGGACCAAGGTGACGCAGCCCCTCCGAGGCACCGAGCGCCGTCGCCCAGATTGCCTCGAATACGGCGGAGATGAGCAGGACGATCCACGGCATCAGCTCACCACCTTCAGCCCAACGATCGAGGAGACAAGTACCACCAGCAGGACAGAGCGCCACACGGTGAGGCGCTCACTGCCCGATGCCGCCGCCCACAGGACCGTGAGGCTTGCTCCCACCCCAACCCACACGGCGTAGGCCGTTCCGGTCGAGATGTGTGTCATCGCCCAGGCGAGGCCCGCCATGCTGAGCACTTGAGCAGCGAGAAAGAGAAGCGTAGGTTTCAACTTCTTGAAACCATCGGAGGCCGCTAGCGCGCCGGCCCAGACCGCCTCCAAGACGCCAGAAAGAATAAGAATGAGCCAGGCCATGGGGTTCCTTCATGGCCGTCTTGTCCTGGTGCGGGTACAGCTCCCTCGTCCGCGGGCCCGGTCGTGGGCTCACTGACATACTACGCACTGTCTCGCCACGCCTCTCGGCGGCAGATGAGACGATGGGGCAGGAGGTGACCGGATGGCGGAACGCGATGACGAACAGGCGTCCTCGAACGAGTCAGTTTCAGGTTCGGTTCTGCGAGAGCTCTTTACCAACCCCATTGATCAGGGATACCGCCCCGGCGCCGCCATGCATGCGGACACAGGGTGGAAGCGCTTTGGCATGCTCCTCGCGGTGATCGCGCTCACCACGATGGCCGTGTGGGCCGCACTCGATCTGAGGGACGCGCTGACCGCCACGGATTCCCCCACCCGCCAACTCCGGGAAGAGGTCGAGACACGGCTCGAGTATCAGGCCCTTCTGCAAGGCAACGTCGATGAGCTGCGCAGCGGGGTCGATGCCGAGCATGAACTCGCGCTGCCTCAGGACCCCGCCGCTGCGGAGCGCTCCCTGCAACTGAGGATCGCGAGTTCGGCGATCCCTGTGGAAGGCCCGGGCATCACGATCACGCTGGACGATTCCCACGCCACCACCACCAACGAGCGTGTCCGTGACTACGATCTACAAGTGGTCACGAACGCGT
>JAKDIE010000081.1 GCA_030450655.1 Ruaniaceae bacterium | reverse complement strand
CATGAACACCTCTGCCCAAACCGTGGGCAAGGAACCATCGGAGTTCGTGGGGTTCGCCAACTACCTGACTCTGTTCAACAATCCGGACTTCATCTACTCGCTCCGCAACCTCCTGATCTTCACGGTCGCGTTCCTGGCCGGCACACTCATCATCGGGTTCGTGTGGGCGTGGGTCCTTGAGCACCCACTGAAGGGCGAGGGTATCTTCCGCTCGCTCTTCCTCTTCCCCATGGCGATCTCGTTCGTCGCCTCCGGTGTTGTGTGGCGGTGGCTCCTCGACCCCCAGATCGGTCCCCGCGCAAAGGGGCTCAACCGGCTCTTCCAAATGGTGGGACTCGACTTCCTTCAGAACAACTGGTGGGACTCGATCGGCTGGGGCATCCTCGCGATCGCACTTCCCGCCGTCTGGCAGCTCTCCGGGTACGTGATGGCGCTCTTCCTCGCGGGCTTCCGCGGCATCCCTGAGGAGCTCCGCGAAGCCGCCCGGATCGACGGCGCGTCCGAGTGGAAGATGTACCGCTACGTGATCTTCCCCCAGCTTTCCCCCGTGGCGCTCTCGGCCGTGATCGTGATCGGGCACATGTCACTGAAGGCCTTCGACCTGATCATGTCGATCGCCGGCCAGAACGTGTACACCACCCGCGTCCCGCAGGTGGACATGTTCAATTTCCAGACCACCTATCAGTACTCGATGTCCGCGGCCGTTGGCGCGATCCTGCTCGTGATCGTCGCGGCGCTCGTGATCCCGTACCTGGTTCACGACTCGAAGTCGAGGAAGTGACATGACAACCACAACACCGTCGAAGCCGGCCGCACCGCCCGCGCCGTCCCGGCGCTCCAACCGGTTCAGCCTCGGCCGCACCCTCAAGTACGCGTTCCTCCTCGCGAGCCTCGTCCTGGTCCTCATCCCCGTCTACGTCATCATCATCACCAGCTTTAAGGGCATCACGGACGCGGACCCGTCGCGCACCTGGTCCCTGCCTCAGGAGTGGACGTTCGAGAACTGGTCCCTCGCGTGGGAGGCGTTGCGGGCGCCGATCATGCGCACGATCGCAATGGTGGTGCCCTCGGCGCTGATCTCGGCGATGCTCGGCTCGATGAACGGCTTCGTTCTCTCGAGGTGGCGCTTCCCCGGCGCGAACATGGTCTTCACGCTGATCCTCTTTGGCATGTTCATCCCCTACCAGGCCGTCATGATTCCGCTGCTGCGGACCGTCCAGGCGGTGGGTCTACCCCCGGGCATTCCCACGCTGATCCTCGCGCACGTGGTCTTCGGAATCCCGATCACCACCCTGATCTTCCGCAACTACTACGAATCGGTGCCGATGGAACTCATCGAGGCGTCGCGGATTGACGGGGCCGGGCTGCTGCGCACGTACGCCTCCGTGGTGCTACCAATCTCGATTCCGAGCTTCGTGGTGGTGATCATCTGGCAGTTCACCTCAGCGTGGAACGACTTCCTGTTCGCACTGTTCTTGTCCTCAACCCAGAACGGGCCGGTGACTCTCGCGCTGCAAAACCTCGGTGCCTCGATGCTCACGAACTACCCGGCACAGATGGCGGGAGCAGTGCTGGCATCGCTCCCAACACTGCTCGTCTACATCCTCCTCGGGCGCTATTTCGTGGGCGGCCTGATGGCGGGTTCGGTGAAGGGTTAGCACTCTCCGCGCGGGCGCAGTGCTGCGCCTGCGCGGAGCACGATGGGGGATTGGATGAGGCACAATGCGTAGGGTCGCCCACCTGACGATCACGCATCATCGGCTCATACTGGCCGTGTTCGCCATCCTCACCGTCCTCGGCGGGTTGTTGACGCTGCTGGTTCCCATCAACTACAACCTCGCCGAGTTCATACCGAAGGACGCGCCATCGAGCGCAGCCATTCGCGTGATGGCCGAGGAGTTCGACGATTCGATACCGAACGTACGGGTCTTCGTCCCCACCCAAAGCCTCTCCGAGGCCCTGGAGATCAAGGAACGGATCAGCCAGGTACCGGACGTGCACTCGGTGATGTGGCTCGACGAGTTCATCGATCTCACGCAACCCCTGGAGCTTCAGGACGCGAGCATCGTCTCGGGATTCTGGACCGAGACGGGCGCCCTCTACCAGGTCAGTGTGAGCCTGGACGATACGGTCGCAACCCTGGCACAGCTGCAGGAGATCGCCACCGAGGCAGGCGCGGTGGAAGGCGAACTGGTGGATCTGGCGCTGGCGCAGCAATCCACCACTTCCGAAGTGACCACGATCGTGGTGTTCTTGGTGCCAATCGCTCTCCTGCTGCTGGTCCTTTCCACGCTGTCCTGGCTGGAGCCTCTCGTCTTGATACTCACCATTGGGGTGGCCGTTGCCCTCAACATGGGAAGCAACATCGTCGTGGGAGAGATCTCGTTCATCACGGCATCCGTGGCTGGAGTGCTGCAGTTCGCCGTCTCGATGGATTACGGGATCTTCCTGTTGCATTCGCGCAAGCGGCACCTTGAGGCGGGTGAGGGCCGCCTCCAGTCACTGAAATCGGCCGTGGTTGATAGCTCGACCGCGATCCTGGCGTCCTCGGCAACCACGTTCTTCGGCTTCTTGGCGCTGCTCTTCATGAGCTTCCAGTTGGGGCCGGACCTCGGGATCGTGCTCGCCAAAGGCATCGTGTTCAGCCTCCTCTGCGTGATCTTCTTCATGCCGGCGCTCATCCAAGTGCTGGATCGCGCCCTCGCCGCCACCACCCACCGATCATTCCTGCCGAGCTTCGCGGTTCTCGGACGCGGCATCTCCCGAGTGGCCGTCCCACTGTTAGCGATCGGGCTGGTGCTCCCCTTTGCCTATGTGGCACAGGGCATGAACGATTTCCGATACGGCATGGGTGACTACCCGCAGGGTTCCCGAGAGGCCGCCGATCGGGAGTTCACTCAGGAGGAGTTCGGGCGGGCGTTGCCGATGGCGCTGCTGGTGCCCCGAGGGCAATGGGGAACTGAATACGAACTCGAGCGGGCACTGTCCGAGGTGGACGCCGTCACGGGCATCACCTCGTTCCAGACCCAGGTGGGCAGGTTGATGCCGGCCGAGGTACTCCCGCAAGACCAGCTATCGTCCCTGCTCAGCGAGAACTACTCCCGCATCGTCCTGACCGTCGATACCCCCAAAGAGGGCGATGAGGCGTTCGCCGTGGTCCACGAGGTGCGGGCGATCGCCCAAGAGTACTATCCGGACGCTTTCCACCTGACCGGCGAATCGGTGGTGCTGGAGGATATGAGAGCGAGCATCACCGCCGATAGCGTGGTGGTCAACGCGATCGCCATCGCCGCGGTGTGGCTGGTGCTCCTCATCAGCTTCCGCTCGCTCCTGATCCCATTCCTGCTGGTGCTGACGATCGAAGGATCGATCTGGATCAATCTCAGCATGCCGTACCTCTCGGGCAACTACATCGTCTACATCGGCTTCCTCGTGGTGACCACGGTGCAGTTGGGTGCCACCGTCGATTACGCAATCCTGTTCACGCAGCACTACGTCGAGAATCGTGCACTGCACAGCAAACACGAATCGATTGCTCTCACCATCAAGCAGACCTTCGGTACCCTGTTGACCCCCGTGCTGATCCTCGCATCTGCGGGATTCGTGCTCTACGCGGTGTCCTCGCTCACCGTCGTTTCCCAACTCGGCCAGGTGCTGGGCCGGGGAGCGCTCATCTCGTTCGCGATGGTCAACCTGTTCCTGCCCGGGATGCTGATCGTCTTCGATCGTGCCATCGAGAAAACGACCTGGAAATCCGCCTTCATGAGGAGTAAGAGATGAAACGAGCTCTCGCCGTATGTGCGAGCCTCATCGTTCTGGTTGCCGCCCCGGCGCTCGCCGCCCCCACATCCCCGGGCACAGAGGAGGCCACCACTGCGGAGCTCCAAGCCACTCCTGTGGGCCAGCCCAAAGAGGAAATCGTCTACGCGCATCTGGAGGCCGACGGCGAGGTGAACCGCGTGTTCGTCGTCAACAGCTTCCGTGAAACCTCGGGCCAGATCCTGGACTTCGGGGAGTATCTGGACGTCGTCAACCTCACGAACTCGGACGCGATCAGTCACGATGGCGATCGTGTGGAGGTGACCACCGCGCCCGGCGATTTTCACTACCAAGGCGAATCGGCGTCTCTGGCGATGCCGTGGCTGATTGACATCGACTACATCCTCGACGGCGCCCCGGTGAGCACGGACGAGCTGCGCGGCGCGAGCGGAGATCTGGCCATCCACGTGCGGGTGCGCGCGAACGACGCCGTCGATCCCGTTTTCTTCGACAACTACATGCTGCAGACCTCCGTGAACCTCCCCTCCGAGTACTTCGGCTCCATCGTGAGCGAGGGCGCCACCATCGCTGCCAGCGGCACCACGTGGGTGGTCAATCTGACCTCAATGCCAGGGAGCGCATCCGAGTTTGTGATCACCACCGCCGTCACCAACGCCCACCTCGGGCAGATCCAGATCGCGGGGCTCCCCTTCCAGATGGCAATGGACCTCCCCGATCCGGCGGAATACCTCGGCGAACTGGTCGCATTGCAGGAGGCCATCGCATTGCTGGCCGATGGCGTTGGCCAGTTCACCTCCGGCGTGGGGCAGCTCGATGGAGCCTCGGGCCAACTCGGCTCCGGCGCATCGCAACTCGCCACCAACGCCCGTGTCATCTCGCAGGGCTTTGACCGCCTCGCAGCCGGCCGAGCCGAGTTCGATTCCGGCCTGCGCGAGTACAACCAGGGCGTGCAAGAGTTCTCCTCCGGGATATCGGAACTCACGGCGGGCCTGGGCGCGTTGACGGAGGGAATCGGCACGCTGGCGGACGGCAGTTCGCAGTTGGCGGGCGGACTGAGCACCTACAGCACCGGCATGGACCAATTCAGCGGCGGCCTGACGCAGGCCTCGCAGGGCAGCCAGGCGCTCTCCGCCGGGGTCGCCGAGCTCTCGGGCGGCCTGCAGCAGCTCACCGAGGACGGCAAGTATGCGGATCCGAACCTCGTGGACAGCTCTGCGCAGATCCTCGAGGCGCTGGAGATGCTGGATGCGTCCCTCAGCTTCCCACTAACAGAGGAAGAGCTGGACCTGCTCCTCGACCTGCTGCAAACCCTCGCGAACAGCTTGGACGAGATCGCCGGGACTATCGACGAGACCGATTTCGAGTCCTTCATGGGCATTCTTCGTGACGCCCTCTCGGAGTTCGACGATTCGGTGGCCGAGATCGAACGGCTCTCCGCACTCCTTCAGGATTCCGACGCCGTCACCGCCCACCTCGGCATCGACGTCACCGGCAATCAGGAGGCCCAGGCACTGCTCGCGTACATGGCAGAACAGGGACGCCTCCTCGATGAGGAAAGCTCACAGCTGCGGGCAGTTCGGGAATCCTTGAATGGCCTCGACCCGCTGATCGACGGACTGCTCACCGCGTTGGAGCAGCTCGGCGACGAGTTCGACACCGTCCGCGATCTGATCCATCGCCTCAACGAGTCGGTTCAGGGGATCACGATCGAGGACCTCAGGGAACTCGCAGCGGGCCTCGGTCTGCTCAGTTCCAGCTACCGGGAGTTCCATGAGGGCCTCGTGGCCTATGTTGACGGCGTCGAGCAGGCGTCCATCGGTGTCAGCGGAGATCCCGGGTTGCTCAGCGGCGCCCAAGAACTCAGTGACGGCCTCGGAACGCTCGCCACTTCGGGCGCCGAGTTGGCGCAGGGATCATCCGAGCTTGCCGCTGGCGCGAGCGAGCTGAGCGATGGGATCGGCGCATTGCGGGACGGAGTCGAGGAGTTCTCCTCGCAGGGCGGCCTGATCGTAGAGGGCGCGGGCCAGTTGGCGGAGGGCGGGGACGCGCTCGTCTCCGGCCATGGCCAACTGCTGAGCGGCGATGCTCAACTGGGTTCGGGTGTGCGGCAGTTCGTCGCCGGGATGGGCGTCTATGCGGATGGCGCCCAGGAGTTCTCGCGGGGATTGGGGGCGCTCGCCGCCGGTGGCGACGCGCTCCGTGGCGGCGCGAACACGCTGCGCGACGAGACCAGTGACATGGACCAGCAGATGACTGATCAGATGGACGAGGCGCTCTCCGAGTTCATGCCCAGCGAGTTCGACTTGGTCTCCTTCACCGATCCACGAAACACAGGCATCGAACTCGTGCAGTTCGTGTACCTCGCTGACGCCCAGAGCGAGCCCGCGGCCGTGCCCGCGCAGCCCGACGACGACTCCGATACATCGTTGTGGGATCGAATCCTGGACATCTTCCGTTGATCACACGCGCCGTACTTCGAGACACTTGGCGACGCGACGCACAGAGCGGTCACGGTGGGCTCGCCGTTTCGGTAGTCTGGTCTCACCCATCCGGATTCGACACTTGTCCGAACCGGACCTGTTCGCATGGAGGCTCGCATGTCCATCTCTGAAAACGAAATCGTCGCACGGCTGCGCAGTCAGCTCCCCCAGCTTCATGAGGACCTGGCCACGCTCGTGGCGGTCCCATCGATCTCCGCACCGGGGCACCCCGCGGAGGACCTCGAGCGGTGCGCCGTGGTGGTGGAGGATCTCCTGCGCAGCGCAGGGGTTGTGGAGCTTTCGCGCCTCGAACTTCCCAACACGCCCCCGATCGTCGTCGGTCATCGTCATGTGGACGACGACGCCCCCACGGTCCTGTTGTACTGCCACTACGACGTGGTGGACGTGGGAGAGCTGGCCGAGTGGCGCACGG
>JAKDIE010000080.1 GCA_030450655.1 Ruaniaceae bacterium | reverse complement strand
CTCTCGGAGGAGGAGGCGCAGTGGACAATCCCCAACCTGGAGATGTGGGTTGCACCCGAGGTCGCCGATGACGCCATGGAGGTGGCGCGCGGATTCTTCCAACCACTCGCTGGCACGGACGGAACGGTGGACGTGTGGTCCAACCAGGGTGGCATGAGCGAGGTTGACGATTTCATGGGCACGTTCCAGACTGTGGTTCTCGCCATCGGCACCGCCGTGCTCGCCGTTGGCGCGATTTCTTTGGTGAACATCTCGATGGTGACCGTGCAGCAGCGCATCCGCGAGATTGGGATCCGCCGAGCGTTCGGCGCCACCAGCGGCCGCGTGTTCTTCTCCATCATGATGGAATCCGTGGTCGCCACCTTCGCCGCCGGAGTCGTGGGAGTGTTCCTGGCCGTGGTCATCGTGACCAGGCTGCCCGTGATCGAGATGTGGCTGCAGATTCCGGTGGAGAACACTCCTCCGTTCCCCATGGAAACGGCGATCCTCGGCATCATCATCGCCACCGTGATCGGCGCAATCTCGGGCCTCATTCCCGGGATTGTGGCAACCCGAATCAAGCCAATCGAGGCGATGCGCGCGGCCTAGGAATTTCTTTCACTATCCACCGTCTCAACTGGGCGTGGGTTGGCTAGAAGTCCCACGCCCATCCCGTTTGAGACCCTGGCGTGTAACGGATCTGTCCTGCATCGATCTGGGAATCGAGCACCACGAGTCCTTGGGCTCTCTCTCCTGGACCCACGAACGGTGGTGCGAGTTGCTCTGGTTCATAGCAGAGCCACGACGCATCAGTGGCTGAGCCGAGTGCGTTTCCTGTGGCGTCAGCCACTTCGAATGCTTCGGCGAAGACTGGCATGAGAATCTCAGAGTTCTCGCCGTCTGCATGTACCCGAATGCTCGCGGGCATATGTGCGTCGATGGTCAGCACCACGAACTTGCCGTTCATGGGGAGTACGGTGGAATCGTCGCGACCAGGGCACGAATCGACGATACGAACGTCCGTGACGGCGATCGAGAACACAACCTCTCCCGAATCCGTATCCACGAGTTCGGCGCGCTCACCCCGCGCCTTGACCACGTCACCTTCAGCATTCGTCTCAACGATCTCGCCTGCTGACGTGACCTCCGCCGGTTCCCCGAGCAAGTCATCAGGCTCGCCGCCCGCTACCGCGGCGTTGTAGGAGAGTGCCGCGATCAGAGCTGCCCCGGCAAGCGAGCCGGCACCCATCACAATGGATCGACGCATCGCACTACCTCCTCTTCCAGTCACCAAAGGGGATGAGTGAGCCGCCGCTCTTCAGCCATTTTGCCGTGCGCGGCCCAGCCACGTAGACCCAACTCAGCGGGCCTTCCACCATAGGGCGCATGACCCGCACGTAGGACTGATTCTCCGGCGGTTGAGTGGAGTCGTACCGCTCCAGTCGATCGAGGATCGTGATTGTTTTCGTGGCGGTCGCGGGATGGAGCCAGAAGACTTCACCCTTCGTCACGTAGCCGCTCTGTTCCACTGCCCATGGGGCGGTATATCCGGACATTCGATAGAGCGCGAGACCATCCATGCTCGTGAGTGCGGTTGATGCGTAGCTTCCCGAGAGGTAGCCGTGGTTTCGTTCGCCCGTGCGCAGCGTGCCATAGGCAAAGACGGCACTCGCCTGATGATGTCCTGATTCGTAGCCAAGCCACACACCCCCATCATCAAAGAGACTGGCCCGGCCCTCGACTACATGCCGACCAGTGACCATTGCGCCGCTCTGCGTGAGGTAATACCACTTGGCGCCGTTCTGGAGCCATCCAGTGGCCATTGCGCCGCTCTGCGTGAGGTAATACCATGCCCCGCCGGTCCAAACCCATCCCATGGCCATCGCGCCGCTCTGCGCCAGGTAAAACCATGCGCCTCCAACGTAGACCCAGCCTGTCCGCATCTCGCCGTCGGCATTCAGGTAGTACCACGTGCCCGCGACGCTCACCCAACCAGTCCGCATCAGCCCATTCGCGGCGAAGTAGTACCACTTGTTCTCGGTCTTCACCCAGCCGACCCGCATCTGACCACTCGAGTTGAGGAAGTACCGTCCCTCCGGACGTACCAACCATCCAGTCGCCATGGTCCCGCCCTCGCCCAGGTAGTACCACGCGCCGTCCCACAGCCACTCGTTGGCGCGCACGCCGCCATGAGCATTGGCGTAGTACCAGGCATCACCCTCAAAGAACCACCCGCTCCGTGCGGAACTACGGACGGCGCGCTCCGCGAAGGAGGCCGAGCCTGCGTCGATAGCATTCTCCACACCGAATGACGAACCTCGGGCTGGAGTCGAGGTGGCCGCCGTGGGTGTCCCTATCACGAGCACCCCAACCAATGCGCCACTGACGAGAAGTCGCAACTTCACCGTTGCCCTCCAACCCTCGAAGCCGCTCTTCTGTGCCGCGGGATGGCCTCCGCGCCACATTGAACTCCTATTCTAGATCGAGTATTCCACGGTGAGCGGGGCGTGGTCGCTCCAGCGCGTCTCGTAGCTCGTGGCGCGGTCGACGACGGCGTTGCTGGCGAGGTCCGCGAGCGCGGGCGCGGCCATCTGGTAGTCGATGCGCCAGCCCACGTTGTTCTCAAAAGCCCTGCCGCGGTTCGACCACCAGGTGTACGGCCCTTGGACGTCGCCCGAAAGCTCGCGATGCACGTCCCGCCATGTGGCGAACCAGCGGTCAAGGTAGGCAATCTCCGGGTCAAGCACACCGGAAGTCTTGTTGTGGTTGGGCTTGAAGTTCGTGATGTCCAGCGGTCCGCGCACGATGTTGAAATCGCCCGCCACCAGGACCTTCCGATCGCCGCCGTCGGACGCCAGTTCATCCAGGCGGCGTGTGACGGCCTCGAGGTGCGCGTACTTCATGTCCATCTTTTCCGTGCCCGCCACACCCGAGTGGATGTAGGTGGAGACAACCGTGAGCCCGCCAGGCAGCCCCACCTCGAGCCAGCGGCCCGTGTCCACGGGGGCGTCCGTGCCCACGCCGCGACCCAACTCGACTGCGTCGATCCCTTCACGCACGGCCACGGCCACCCCTGCGCGGCCCTTGATGGCGCAGGCCTCGGTGATCACTGTGTAGCCGGGGAGCAGCGGGTCCACAAGTTCGGGCTCGGCACGCACCTCCTGTAACAGGATCACGTCCGGCTGCCGCTCGGCGATCCACTCCGCCATGCCCTTGCGTGCGGCGGCGCGGATGCCGTTGACGTTGACGGTGGAGATCCTCATGCGAGTTGCCTTTCGGCGGCCTCCACCACGTTCGCCAGGAGCATGGCGCGCGTCATGGGGCCTACCCCGCCCGGGTTGGGAGAGAGGAAGCCAGCAACGTCTGCCACGGCGGGATCGACGTCGCCCGCCAGCTTCGAGCGGCCGTCCTCCAGGACAGTGCGCGAGACCCCAACATCGAAGACTGCGGCGCCCGGCTTGATCATCTCGGGCTGGATGATTCCGGCAACACCGGCTGCGGCAACGATCACGTCCGCGCGCCGGGTGAGTTCGGCAAGTTCACGGGTGCCCGTGTGGGTGAGGGTCACGGTGGCGTTGACGGCGCGGCGGGTGAGCAGCAGGCCGATCGAGCGGCCCACGGTGACTCCGCGGCCCACCACACACACCTCTTTGCCCGCAAACTCGACTCCGTACGCCTCACCCAGTTCGATCACGCCGCGGGGCGTGCACGGCAGCGGCGAGGTGACTGGCTCGTTCACGCGCAGCACCAGGCGCCCGAGGTTCGTGGGGTGCAGGCCATCCGCGTCCTTGGCCGGATCGATGAGTTCCAGCATCGCGTTGGTGTCAATGCCCCTGGGCAGCGGGAGTTGCACGATATAACCGGTGCAGGCCGGGTTCTCGTTGAGGCGCTCAATCGCGGCACGGATCTCGGCCTCGCTGGCGTCCCCCGGCAGGTCCACGCGAATGGACGCGATGCCAACCTCTGCGCAGTCGCGGTGCTTGCCCGCCACGTACTTGGTGGAGCCGAAGTCCTCCCCCACCAGGAGCGTGCCGAGGCCTGGCGTGACTCCCTGCGCGGCGAGTGCGGCGACTCGCGCCGCCAGGTTCTTCTTGATCGCGGCCGCGGTGGCCACGCCGTCCATTCGGATCACTGGGTGAGGCCCTCGTACAGCGGGAAGTCGTCCGCAAGCTTCGTGATGCGGGCTCTCAGCGTGGAAACGTCCGCGCCGGCGCCGTCCCGCAGCGTGGTGGCGATGACGTCCGCAACCTCGGTGAACTCGGCGGCGCCGAACCCGCGGGTGGCGAGCGCCGGCGTCCCGATCCGCAGGCCCGAGGTGACCATCGGCGGGCGCGGGTCGAACGGGACCGCGTTGCGGTTCACGGTGATGCCCACCTCGTGCAGGAGATCCTCCGCCTGCTTGCCATCGAGCGCGCAATTGCGCAGGTCCACGAGGACGAGATGCACGTCAGTTCCGCCCGTGACGACGGAAATGCCGGCTTCAGTGACGTCGTCGGCCAGGAGACGCTCCGCGAGGATCTTGGCGCCTTCGATCACACGCTGCTGGCGCTCGGCGAACTCTTCCGTGGCCGCGAGCTTCAGCGCAATGGCCTTGGCCGCGATCACGTGCATGAGCGGGCCGCCCTGCTGGCCGGGGAACACGGCCGAGTTGAGCTTGCGGCCCCAGGTGGCGGCGTCACGCGCGAGGATCATGCCGGAGCGCGGGCCACCGAGGGTCTTGTGGATCGTGGTGGAGGTCACGTCCGAGAACGGCACCGGGTTCGGGTGGAGGCCCGCGGCCACGAGGCCAGCGAAGTGCGCCATATCCGTCCAGAGGTAGGCGCCCACCTCGTCCGCGATCTCGCGGAAGGCGGCGAAATCGAGTTGGCGGGGGTATGCGGACCAGCCGGCGATGATGACCTTGGGGCGGGCGGCGAGCGCCTGCTCGCGCACCTGGTCCATCTCGATGCGGTGGGTCTGCTCGTCCACGCCGTACGCGTGCACGTCGTAGAGCTTGCCGGAGAAGTTGATCTTCATGCCGTGCGTGAGGTGACCGCCGTGTGGGAGCGCGAGGCCCATGATCGGGTCGCCGGGGGTTGCGAGAGCGTGGAGGACTGCGGCGTTGGCTGTGGCGCCCGAGTGCGGCTGGACGTTCGCGTAATCCGCGCAGAAGAGTTCCTTGGCGCGGGCGATCGCGAGTTCCTCGGCGATGTCCACCTGCTCGCAACCGCCGTAGTAACGCTTGCCCGGGTACCCCTCGGCGTACTTGTTGGTGAGCACCGAACCTTGCGCCTGGAGCACAGCTCGGGGAACGAAGTTCTCCGAGGCGATCATCTCGAGGGTCTGCTGCTGGCGGTGTAGTTCACCCTCCAGTACAGCGGCAATCTCGGGATCGGCGTCGGCGAGGGGCAGGTCGAAAGAATTCACGTTTCCTCCAGTGGGTGAGAGCAATGCCGAGCCTACCGGAATCGTGATGTCAGATGCGCCGGGCGTTCGCCGCCGCGAACAGTGTCGCGTCGAGAAGTCCCACCAACCCGAAAGTTGAGGTATGGGAACGCTAAAGGCCGTTTAGCGTTCCCACACCTCAACTTCCGATGGAGAGGCGTCACGCTTCGCCCGCTCCAGGAGTCTCTCCACCTACAGTGTGCGCCGTAGCGCCGCTCAATCCACAGCGGCGGAGGGAGACGCCGTCCACAGGTCGCGTCGCTCACCGTGGCTGCCGATCATGTGGGTGCGCAACCATCGCAGCATGTCTCGACCATCACGACTCCCAGAACTCCTTGCAGCCCTCGACGCCCCCGGCGTCTCACGGCATCGACACGCGCTCGTGTCACAGTTCGGTCAAGCTGCGTTTGATCAGGCAAGAGCAAGCGGCACGCTCTCCGAGATGTTCCTCGATGTCTACGCGCATTCGACTTGGGCTCACACCGACGACACTCGCAGGGCGGCAGCAAGCGCGTGGGTGGGAGGACGAGGCGCACTCAGTGGTGCCGCCGCCTGCGCCATATACGGTCTTGTGGTGAAGGAGAAGCAGCGAGTGACGATCGTCGTCGGGCACGCGCAGCGCCTCAAGGCGCCGTCCTGGCTACGCGTTCGCCACCTCACGCGGACGATGCCAACGCTTGTCCGGAACGATCTAAGCGTCGTCGTTCTCCCCGTTGCGCTGATCCAGGCATGGTGGGACGAAGGTGTGGAGGTCGGGCGAGACCTTATGTTCGATGCAGTCCGACGACGCCGCACCACGACTTCAAGGATCATCGACGCCCTCAAGTACTTCCCTAGGCTGTCGAACCGAAAAGAGCTACTCCGCTTCCTCTCGCAGCTGAGTAGAGGCATCCGAAGTTTCCTTGAAGATCTCGCCGACTCCCTGGTGTTGACGACCCCCACTCTCAAGGCTTTCGATCGCCAAGTCGATTTCACGGTCGCAGGAAAGAACTACTGCGTCGACGCATTCGACAAGGAGACACGCACCGCGATCGAGTTCGACGGAGCCGAGTATCACAGCGGTGACGACGCACGGCGGCGCGACATTGAGCGAGATGTGGCGCTTGCCAGTATTGGGGTGCTGACCCTCCGGTTCACGTACGAAGACATCACCAGGAGACCTGCGTGGTGCCGCACCATGATCGAGCGCACCATCGCGTCACGCCAACCGGCCGCGGCGTAAGGCAAAGCGGTCTCACTTGACACGACCTCCTCTGGCGCCCCCAGCTCAAGCTCCCGCACTCCTGGCCGAAACCTGAGGCCACAGATCGCTATT
>JAKDIE010000079.1 GCA_030450655.1 Ruaniaceae bacterium | reverse complement strand
CATAGTTGGCCTTCCACCCTGTGATGCCAGCGGCGCGAAGAATCGCGTGGGCGTCCCGTTCGAAAGGCGACCACGGCTCGTCCCGCGAGTCGCGCAGATACGTCTTGAGTGCAACGTTGCCGCGACGCCCAGGCATCAGCGGGAGTGCACGCTGCAGCGCAAGAAACGTGGTGGCACGCCGCCGGAATGCCTCGTCGATGGCGTTTGCTCCGAGTGTGCGGGCGAGTTCGAGGGTGCTCGCGGCAGGATTCTGCAGGCGAATGGGCCCCAGCGCCACGATGAGATCGGGATGAATCTCGGAGTGTGACGTGGTGAGACCGGCAACTTCCCGGCGCAGGGCCCGCGATGTCGCTGCCTCTACGAAGGCTGGCTCCAGCTCCGGCCACCAGGTGAGTTTCGCAGCGCTTGCCCCCATCAGTACCGCAGTGGGATCCCAGTCGGCCAGTGCGTGGATGATGGTGGTGAAGGAGCTTTCCGGAGCGTACGTACCGGGGAGTAGAGACACGAGTTCTCCTGCCGCTCGGGCGCGAGCGATTGCGCCAGCCAAGTGGCTGTGTGTACGGCGGCTCACCACCCCTGCTGTAGCGAGGACGCCCGAGAGTTCTCGATGCATACATTGACCGTCGCATGCGGGGGAGCGCCCGCGTAACCCCCTCCTGGCCGCCTGTGGATAACTTCGGACGTGGTGGTCGCGACGGAGGGGCGGCCAGATTCGGCGAAAAAGTCAATCTCGATGCTCTCAGAAGACTGGAATTCGGGGAATCGCGATCTGGACGTACTTTTTTGCCGATTTCTTGGGAGAGGCGGAAATTCGCTGGATCGTCCCGGAGCTGCGGTGTTAGCGTGGACGGGTGCTGAGCCACTGACATTCGATCGCCCCACGCCCGAGGCGCCGCCCGGCGGGGACCCTTCCCATTCGTCAGGACCACCATGCCAACTCACCACCTCCTCCTCGACGGCATCGCGTTTGCGTACCCCGATCGAACCGTCTTCACCGATGTCTCGCTGACTGTCCCTCCCGGCGAGAGGGTTGCACTGGTGGGGGAGAACGGCGTGGGGAAGTCGACCCTCCTGCGCATCGCCGCGGGCGAACTGGAGCCCGATTCGGGAACGATCGAACGGCCGGCGCGCACCGAGATGCTCTGGCAGGAACTGCCCTACCCCGCGCATGCCACGCTCGATGATGTCCTGGTCGACGCCGTAGCCCCCGTTCGCGAGATCGTCCACAGCCTGGAGGCGGCGGCCTCCGCGCTCGGCGCGGACCTTGGCGCCGAGAAGGCGTACGCGCAGGCGCTCGAGGCGGCCGAACTCGCCGAGGCCTGGAGTCTCGACGCGCGTATCCACGCAACGCTCGCCGGGCTCGGCCTCGGCGATGTGGAACGCTCTCGGCAGTTGGGGCGGCTCTCGGGCGGGCAGCGCTCACGCCTCGCGCTCGCGGCCATCCTGCTCCGGCACCCCACGCTTCTCCTGCTGGACGAGCCCACCAACCACCTCGATGACGATGCCACCGCCTTCCTGGTGGCCGAACTTGAGGCGTGGCGCGGACCGGTGCTGATTTCCAGCCACGATCGCGCGTTCCTCGATGACGTGGCCACGCGCATCGTGGACCTGGATCCGGCCGCGGGCCGGTACGATTCGCTGCGCCAGGGAACCGTCTACACCGGCTCGTTCACCAACTACCTGGAGCAGCGCGAACTCGATCGCGTGCGCTGGGCACAGCAGTACCGGGACGAGCAGGCCGAGCTGAAGCGACTCCGCCACGTGGTGAACGTCTCCGCGCGGGACGTCTTCCACACGGATCGGCCACGCACCGAGGCTCGAGCGAGCGCGAAGTTCTATTCGGACAAGGCGGCGAAGACCGTGGGCCGCCGAGTCCGTGACGCGCGCACCCAACTCGGGCGGCTCCAGCGCGAGCAGGTAGCCAAGCCCCACGATCCCCTCAGCTTCGCGGGCTTCGCGAGCCGCCGCCACGCACCCGAGAGCGAGACCGTGCTCTCCCTCCAACGCGTCTCAGTCGCGGGCCGCCTCGGCGAGATTTCCCTCGACGTGACGGGCCGTGGCCGCTGGTTGATCACCGGCACAAACGGCTCGGGCAAGTCCACCCTGCTCCAGGTCATGGACGGCACCCTCGAACCCAGCGCGGGCAGGCGGCTCGCCCGGCCAGGGCTACGAGTGGGGCGCCTCGCGCAGGATCTCACGTGGCCAAACCTCGAACTCTCGCCGCGCCAGATCCTCGATGTGCTCGGCCTCGAGATCGGCTCCCTCGGCCTCGTTCACCCGCGCGATCTGAATCGGCGCCTCGGCGATCTCTCGTACGGGACACAGCGTCGCTTCGCCCTGGCACTGCTTGTGGCCAACCCTCCGGACGTCTTGCTCCTCGATGAACCCACCAACCACCTCTCGCTCTCGCTGGCTGAAGAACTCGAGGAGGCGCTCGATGACTACCCGGGCGCTGTGGTGGTCGCGAGCCACGACCGCTGGCTGCGCCGCCGCTGGACCGGGCAGGTCCTGGGGATCGTCTCGAGCGCCGTACCCGCGGTATGCGAGGAACCGGAGCCCGGAGCTTATAGGCTCTCCCCATGACTTCCTCTCGTACTTTGATACTGATCAAGCCCGACGGCGTCCGGCGCGGCTTCGTGGGCGAGGTGCTCTCACGCTTGGAGCGCAAGGGCTACTCGCTCGAGGCTCTCAGGGTGATCCCGCCCAATGTTGAGGCGCTCGAAGAGCATTACAAGGAGCACGCCGGCAAGTCGTTCTTCCCCGGGGTCATCGAGTACATGAGCTCGGGCCCCATCGTGGCGATCGTGGCGAGCGGCACCGGGGTCATCGAGGGCTTCCGTTTGCTCGCCGGCGCCACCAACCCCGCGGATGCTCCGCCCGGCACCATCCGTGGCGACTTGGCGCTGCCGCCCGCGGGTGGACCCATCGAGAACCTCGTGCACGGGTCCGATTCTGCGCAGTCTGCGGAGCGTGAGATCGGAATCTGGTTCCCTGGCCTATAGGGTTGCCCCGTGCACCTGAAGACGTTGACGCTGCGAGGATTTAAGTCCTTCGCATCGGCGACCACTCTCCACTTCGAGCCCGGCATCACCGCCGTTGTGGGCCCAAACGGCTCAGGCAAGTCCAACGTGGTGGACGCGCTCGCCTGGGTGATGGGGGAGCAGGGCGCGAAATCGTTGCGTGGCGGCGCGATGGCGGACGTCATCTTCGCCGGAACGTCCACGCGCTCCCCGCTCGGCCGGGCCGAGGTTTCGCTCACGATCGATAATGCCGACGGCGCCCTGCCGATCGCGTACACGGAAGTGACGATCACCCGCACCCTGTTCCGGGGTGGGGGCTCCGAGTATGCGATCAACGGCACGGCATGCCGCCTACTCGATATCCAGGAGTTGCTCTCCGATACGGGCATGGGCCGGGAGATGCACGTGATCGTGGGGCAGGGCCAGCTCGACGCCGTGCTCACCGCCACATCCGAGGAACGTCGCGGCTTCATCGAAGAGGCCGCGGGAATTCTCAAGCATCGCCGCCGTAAGGAGAAGGCGCTGCGCAAGCTCGACTCGATGGGTGCGAACCTGCAACGGGTCACGGACCTGACCAGTGAGATCCGCCGCCAGCTCGGCCCGCTCGCCCGCCAGGCGGACGTTGCCCGGCGTGCCTCCGTGATCCAAGCGGACGTCCGGGATGCGCGTAGCCGGCTCCTTGCCGATGACATCGTCCAGGCTCAGGCGCTCATCGCGGCCGAGACGGCCGATGAAACGGCACTCACCGAACGCAAGCGCGGGGCCGAGAATCGCCTGAATCAGCAGCGCACTTTCCTCGCCCAGGCCGAGGCTGAGGCCGCAGCGAAGGCACCGGAGCTGCGGCAGACCACGGAGACCTACTACGCCCTCGCCGCGCTCAAGGAGCGCTTCGCGTCCCTCGCTCAAGTCGCGTCCGAGCGCTGCCGGAACCTCGGCTCGCCGATGCTCCCGATCGAGACGGAGGATCCCGAGGCGCTTGCCGCCCGCGCGCGGCGGGTGCGTGCGGAAGAAGCGGAGTTGCGTACCGCCGCGGACTCGGCGAAGGCAGCGTTGGTGGCGGCCGAAGCGTCACGGAAGGCCGCAGAGGCCTCCGAGCGCGAGGCTGAGCATGCCCTCGCCGCCGTTCACCGCGGGGTGGCGGACCGCCGCGAAGGGCTCGCACGACTCACGGGCCAGGTGGCGACGCGCCGCTCGCGCCTCGAATCCGCGGAGGCCGAGCTCGAGCGCACGCGCACTGCGGCCGCCGCCGCGCGCGCCCGCGCAGACGAGGCCGAGCGCGAGTACTCACAACTCGAGCGGGACGCCGTGGGCGCCGAGGACGGCGAAGGACATCTCGATGACGCGCACGAGCGGGCACTCGAGGCGCACGAGCGTGCGCGCGCTGCCCTCGAGGTGCTCGTGGAGTCCGAACGCGACCGCTCGTCGCGCCGCGAGACCGTCCGCGCCCGGCTCGAGGCCCTGCAGATGTCCGTGGAACATGCCGATGCGACGGCCGCGCTGATCGAGCGGGGCGTGGCGGGCCTGCGCGGCTATCTCCCGGAGAGCATCACGGTGACCGGCGGCTGGGACGAGGCGATCGTCGCCTGCCTCGGCACGCTTTCCGATGCGGCCGTCGCAACGGATTCCGGCGTCGCCGTGGACGCGATGCGTCTCGCCCACGATGAGGAACTCGGCACCGTGCGCCTCGTGATCGCTGCGGGGACCGAATCGCGCGCGCAGCCCGCACCGCAGGGGACGATCTGGGCACACGATGCCGTGACGGCCAGCGATCCAAACGTGGGGCACGCCATCACCGCGCTGCTGGCGGGTATCGTGCTCGTCGAGGACCTCAGCGAGGCCCGCGCCACGGCCGAGGCTCACCCCGAGCTCACGGCGGTCACCCGCACTGGCGATCTCCTCTCGCGTACCCGTGCGATCGGGGGCGCCGAGGTGCAGTCCAACGTCTTCGCCCGCCAAGCCGCCATCGTAGAGGCGAGCGACGAACTCTCCCGGCTCAGCCACGAGATCGAGCGCATCACCTTCGAACTCGTCCCCGCCCGCGAAGCCGTCGAAGCAGCGCGCCGCGATGTGGTGGCCACGCTCGATGCCCTCCACGAATCGGACGCACAGATCGCCGCAGTAGCGGAGAAGCTTGGCCGCCTCGGCGCCGCGATCCGCTCGGCCCGCAGCGAGGCAGAGCGCGCCGAACCCGCCATCACGCGGCTGCTCGGGGAATGCGATGAGCATCGCAACGAGCTCGCCACCCTCGCCGAACGCCTCGAGCACGCGTCACGCGAGCCCGAGGAGGCCGAGGACGATCTCGCCGCGGCCACGCAGATCCGGGACACCGCGGGCGGCGGCGCCCGTGAGGCCCGCCGCGTCGAGACCGATTCTCGCCTCGAACTGCGCACCCTCGAGGAACGCGCGGGGGCGTTGTCCGGCCGCGCCGCCTCCCTTGAGGCCGCCGCCGCCGCAGAACGTGAGGCCCGCCGCCGTGCTGCCGAGAAGGAAGCCCGCCGTGCCCGCACGGCTGCCGTGGCCGCCGTCGTCCGAGACGATGCCACGCTCGCCCTGCGCGCCACGGAGCGCTCCGTCCAACTCGCTGCCGAGGCAAGAAGCGCGGCGGAAGAGGCCCGCGATTCCCGCGACGCCCAGATTGCCCTCACCCGCGACGAGATCCAGCAGCTCGCGGACGAGGTCGCGCGCCTCACGGACGAGGCGCACCGCGATGAGATGATCCGCGCCGAGCAGTCCATGAAGCTCGCGGCCCTCACCGAGCGCGCCGTGGCCGAGCTCGGAGTGGATCCTGAGGTGCTCGTCGAAGAGTACGGCCCGCACCAGTTCGTTCCGCAGCATGTGCCCGGCAGCGATGAGCAGCCCGCGCCGCGGCCGTACGTCCGCGAGGAGCAGGAGAAGCGCCTCGTGCGCGCCGAACGCGATCTGGTGCGCTTGGGCAAGGTGAACCCCCTCGCGTTGGAGGAGCATGCGGCGCTCGCCGAGCGCCACACGTTCCTCACCGAGCAGATGCGGGATCTGAAGAAGTCCCGCGATGACCTCATGGGCATCGTCGGGGAGATTGACACTCGCGTGGAGAGCGTCTTCACCGAGGCCTTCGCCGATACTGCCCGCGAGTTCGAGATCGTTTTTGACCGGCTCTTCCCCGGGGGCGAGGGCCGCCTCGTCCTTACCAATCCCGGCGACATGCTGAACACGGGCATCGAGATCGAGGCCCGCCCCGCCGGGAAGAAGGTGAAGCGTCTCTCGCTGCTCTCCGGCGGCGAACGCTCCCTGACCGCGGTGGCCCTTCTCGTGGCGATCTTCAAGGCCCGCCCGAGCCCCTTCTACGTGATGGACGAGGTCGAAGCGGCGCTGGACGACGTGAACCTCTCCCGGCTCCTTGAGATCTTCCGCGAGCTGCAGGAAGACTCCCAGCTCATTGTGGTCACCCACCAGAAGCGCACCATGGAGATCGCCGATTCCCTCTACGGCGTCACCATGCGCAACGACGGCGTCACGCAGGTCATCTCCCAGCGCCTCGACGGCTAGCGCCCTGCGCGCAGGAGCTTTCGTCTGACCTGCGCACTAGTCGCAGGGGTTGCTCGGCCCGGATGGCAGCGGCATGGCCCGCGGGGCGACCAATTCTGCCACGATCCCGATCGAAGACCCCTACCAGCCCTCACTTTCGAAGAACGGGTTGCATCTCGTGACCAAAGACGCCCCTTTAGTCACCAT
>JAKDIE010000376.1 GCA_030450655.1 Ruaniaceae bacterium | reverse complement strand
TCTTCTGCCCGGCCAGCGGGCGCCGCCTCGGCGGGTGCACGCGATTCGGGAGCGGGCGCAGCTCGATCCTGCGGTGGCGCAACGGGCGGCGCAACAGACTGCGAAGCGGGCGCAGCACGCGCGGCACGCTCCGGCGCGGGCGCGGGGGCCCGCGAGGGTTGCACTGTCGCGGCGTGCGCCGGCGCGCCCCCAGCAGCAGTCCCTGGGCGCATGCCGGGCGCACCCGGCACGATGAGGAGCCGCGCGCACAGCAACTCGAGTTGCAGCCGCGGAGACGTGGCACCCGTCATCTCCGAGAGCGCCGCGTTCGTCAGATCCGCCGCCCGGGATGCCGCTGCCGCGCCCAGGAGACGCGCCTGCTCCTGCATCTGCGCGAGCTGATCGGCGGGCACGGGACCCAGCGCCGGCCCGGCGGCGTCCCCTGCCACGGCGATGATCACCAGATCCCTCAGCCGTTGCAGGAAATCCTCCACGAAGCGGCGCGGATCGTGACCCGATTGCACCATGCTGTCGACCACCTGGAACAGCGCCCCGCCGTCATGCGTTGCCAGCGCGGCAACGGCGTCGTCCAGCAGGCTCGCCGAGGTGTACCCGAGCAGGGCCGCGGCACGTTCGTACTGGAGACCACCCTCCGGCGAACCGGCCATCAACTGATCCAGCACCGAGAGCGAATCGCGCACGGAACCTCCGCCGGCGCGCACCACCATGGGGAGCACGCCGGAACCCACTTCGACGCCTTCCTGCACGCACAGCGATTCGAGATACGCGGTGAGGGTGCCCGGCGGCACGAGCCGGAACGGGTAGTGGTGGGTGCGCGAGCGGATCGTCCCGATGACCTTCTCCGGCTCGGTGGTCGCGAAGATGAACTTCACGTGCTCCGGCGGCTCCTCCACGAGCTTCAGGAGCGCGTTAAACCCCTGGGTGGTGACCATGTGGGCCTCGTCCAGAATGAAGATCTTGAACCGGTCGCGGGCCGGGGCGAACACTGCACGCTCGCGCAAGTCCCGGGCGTCGTCGACCCCATTGTGCGAGGCGGCGTCGATCTCGACCACGTCCAGCGAACCCGAGCCCCCGCGGCCGAGCTCCCGGCAGGAATCGCACACCCCACATGGCGTGGGGGTGGGGCCCTGTGCGCAGTTCAAGCACCGCGCGAAAATGCGGGCCGAGGAGGTCTTCCCGCACCCCCGCGGGCCGGAGAACAGATAGGCGTGGGTCACGCGCCCAGCGGCCAGCGCCGCCATCAGCGGCTCGGTCACGTGCTCCTGCCCGATGACCTCGTTGAATGTCTCGGGCCGGTAGCGGCGGTACAGGGCGGTGCTCACCCTTAGAGAGTACGTGGTGGCACTGACATCGCGCACGGATCGCTCACCGCCCACGTCCCTCCACTCAGCTCGGAGGTTCGCGGCGCGGCAGGATCAGCCGTTGCCGGGCCTCTTCATTGCCCGCCCGATCGGTCGCTGCGAACTCGATCACCTGCTCCTCGTCCGTGAGCGCCCGCACGAACGCCTCCTGGAATGTGCCCCAGAAGGTCCGCGCGCTGCGCCACTGAATGCGCTCCACACCCGAGACGGAATCGTCCGCAGCGAGGGTTATCTCCACGCTCGCTCCCAGATGCTTCACGCGCGCCCGCGAGACCGGCGCCGCCGTATCCACGCTGAACTGGCGACGCGCCGTGCCGGTCACCCCCGCCGCATCGATCACGCGCGCCTCGACCTCGTGCACTCCGTCCGGGAGCAGCACGGGCCCCGTCCCCACGCTCCAGCGCCCGCCATCGATCCGCCACGCGCATTCGACGATCGGCGAATCGCCGAGCGCGATCGGCCTCATCTGGACCAGCGGCGCCTCGCCGAACCACCCCGAGGGCGCCGGTTCGGCAGCGCTCTCAATCTCGATCGCTGGCGGGATGCGGGCGGCGCCGGCGCCGGGAAGAACCCACCGCACGCGCGCCGTTTCCAGGATGCACTGCGGCCGTTCCCCATGGACGACGACGGCCCCCTCACCCCCCGCTGCG
>JAKDIE010000078.1 GCA_030450655.1 Ruaniaceae bacterium | reverse complement strand
CCTCCACTACGCCGCCGCGCACCTGCCCACGGTGGCGGCGAACGTGGTGATTGGGCACACCTCGTGCGGCGCGGTCACGGCCGCCGTCGATGCGGCGCTGGACCCGGAGGGCTACCTCGCGCTCGCCGGGAACTCGGCCCTGCGCGGGATCGTCGATGCGATCCTCGCCCCGGTCACGATGGCCCGCGCCGCGCTCCGGGATGCCCATGGGTCCGATTCCGAACGGCAGGCTGGCTACCGGGGTGCCCTGATCGCCGTCGGGATTATTGCAAACGCCGCCATGACCGCGATGATTCTTGCCGAGGAGCTTCCGCAGCCCGCGTTCTTCGGCGTCTACGATCTGGCCACCCGCCTCGTGGGAATCCCTGGCGCCGCGGGACCGCAAAGCGGCCTCCACCCTGCACCAGAGGACGCGCAGAACCTCCGAGCCCTACTCGTGAGTGCGGCACGTGGACTGCCGCTCGCGGTGTGAGAGGCCACGGAGCATATGGACGCCGCATAGGATGTGTGCGTGAACTCTAATGCGATGTCCCCGCGCGCAAAGCGGCGTCGGCGGCTCCAGCAACGCCAAACGGTCATTTACGGGCTACTAATTCTCGGCCTCGTGGTGGCTAGCGGATTCGCGTGGCTCACCTATACCGGAGCGATCCCCTCGCCGTGGACGCGCGATTTCACGTACCCAGTGAAGATCGAGACCTCATCCGAGTCCGTGTGCCCCCCGGAAGGCTCCTACACGGTCGAGTTCACCACGATCACGGCAAACGTCTACAACTCGGGGAATCAAGGCGGCCTCGCATCGAGCGTGGCGGGGTCTCTGCAGACTGCGGGGGTCACGGTTGCCGATTACGGGAACTGGCCCGAGCTACTCGTCAGTCCCGGCCAGATCCAGGCAGGGCCGCAGGGCGTGATCGCGGCCTACACGTTGAAGCAGCTCTTCCCGGACATGGAAGTGATGATCGACGCGCGAGAGGATGCCACCGTGGATGTGATCCTGGGGCACCTCTTCACTTCAATCGGAAGCGCAGAGGGTCTCGTGGCGGGAACGGCGATCGAGATGCCGGCGCAGTGCGTCACGGAGCAACCGGCAACGGAACAAGAGCCCGACGACGGCGAGGTCACCGAAGAGGATCCGGCCCAGGACGCGTAACGCACGCAGGGCCCCACCGCTCCTTTTCGCGGCGAGGCCCTGTTGCGCTGTGTGACTAGTTGTTTTCGAGTTCGGTACCGCCGGGCACGGATGCCGGGCTGACGGGCTCGCGGTTGGTGCCGCGCCACTTCGAGATCACGCTCATCACGTGGAACACGATCAGTGCCGCGGCAGTTCCCAGTGCGATGCCCTCGAAGGTCAGCTGACCGGACGTCCAGGTGAAGTTCGCGATTCCGATCACGAGCGCAATCGCAGCCGTGTACAGGTTGATCGGGTTGGAGAAGTCCACCTTGTTCTGCACCCAGATGCGCGCGCCGAGCACGCCGATGAGGCCGTAAAGGACCGTTGCCGCGCCGCCAAGTACGCCCACGGGAATCGTCGCGATGGCCGCACCGAACTTGGGCATCATCGAGAGACCAAGACCGGCGATGCCTGCCACCATGTACGCGGCGGTCGAGTAGACGCGCGTGGCAGCCATCACGCCAATGTTCTCGGCGTAGGTGGTGGTACCGGAACCGCCACCAAAGCCTGCCAGGGTGGTGGCCAGGCCGTCGGCCAGGAGTGCGCGGCCCGTGACGCCGTCAAGGTTCTTGCCGGTCATCGCCGATACGGACTTCACGTGACCGATGTTCTCGGCCACCAGCACGAGGACAACGGGGACGAACAGGCCGATCACCGCGATGTCAAAGGTGGGGGCGTGGAACTGGGGCAAGCCGAACCAGGCCGCGTCCTGCACCGGCTTGAAATCCACCTCGTTGCGCAGAATCGCCACCACGTAGCCCGCGAGAACGCCGATGAGGATGGAGAGCCGCCCGATGATGCCCTTGAAGAGCACCGTGACCAGCACGATCGATGTGAGCGTGACGAGCGCCGTCACCGGCGCCAGTTGCACGTTGTTCCAGGCAGCGGGAGCGAGGTTGAAGCCGATCAGCGCCACGATCGTTCCGGTGACGATGGGCGGCATCAGTGCGTCGATCCAGCGGGTGCCGGCCACGTGGGCGATGGCTCCCACCACTGCCAGAACCACGCCCGCAACCACCACGCCGCCGAGGCCCAGGGCCATTTCCGCCGGGGTGGGGTCACCTGGGATGGTCTGGACCGCCGTCAGCGGAGCGATGAACGCGAACGACGAGCCGAGGTACGAGGGAACCCTGCCCGCAGTGATGACGAGGAAGAGCAGCGTGCCAACTGCCGAGAAGAAGAGCGTGGTCGCGGGCGGGAAACCTGTGATCAGCGGGACGAGGAACGTGGCGCCGAACATGGCGACGATGTGCTGGACACCGATACCGATGGTCCGGCCCCAGGTGAGGCGCTCATCCGGCGCAACCACCTGGCCGGCCGGTGGGACCTTCCCGTCTCCCTTAAGCTTCCAGTTGAACAGCTGCGACATCGTACTCCGATCATGCGAGGGTTTCGCGGACTCAACAAGTCCACGGAAAGACTAGACCTGTCACGCCATCCCAGCGGCCCGTATCCTGAATGGTGAACGACAAGTAAGGAAGGACACACCGTGACGAGCGAACCCACGTACCCGTTGTCCTACGTTCCGGTCGATACCACCGCCCCGCGCACCGTGGGAGCGGACTACCTCCCCTCGCCGTCGGCCCCATCCGTCGCTCCTCCCTTCGTGTTCCCGGGGACCGAGGAGGTGGATCCGGCGTTCGTTTTCTCGGGGCCCGGGTACCGCTCCCCCGCTCCCCCGTACTCGTTGGCGGCGCGCATCAGTCTCGCGCTTGCCGTGCTCGGGGTGATCCCTGGCATCTCGATCGGCGCGATCGCGGCCGGGCACTACGCACTCTTCGAGGTATCGCGAAGCAGGAAGTCCGGGCGTGGACTCGCCGTGGCAGCACTGGCCCTCGGGTACATGGGACTCGCGGTGTGGATTCTGATCTGGATCCTGGTCATCGCAAACGGCTGAGCGGCTCGGCGCGGCCGCACACCGGCAAATAAGTACATCTCGATGCGAATTCGGCCCCTGTTTGGCCCATTTTGGGCATCGAGGCGTACTTTTTTACCGCCGCGCCACCGTGAACCACCTGCGGGGCTAGGCTCGTAGCGTGAAGCCCTTCCTCCTCATCTCCTCGCGACCCGAGGATTCTCTCGCCGATGCGGAATTTGACCAGTTCCGCCACTGGGGAGGCCTCGCTCGTAGCGATCTCGTGCATCACCGCCTCGAGTCCGAGCCCCTTCCCGCGATCCACCTCGACGACTACTCGGGGATCATCGTGGGCGGCAGCCCCTTCACGGGATCGATCCCGGACGCGCACAAGTCGCTCACCCAGTTCCGCGTGGAGCACGAGATCTCGCAACTGCTCGATCTGGTGGTTGTGGAGGACTTCCCGTTCCTCGGCGCGTGCTACGGCGTGGGGACGCTGGGCCGCCACCAGGGCGGGATCATCGACTTCGAGTACGGGGAAGAGGTGGGACCGGTCCTGATCGAGGTGACGCCCGAGGGGACTCGGGATCCGCTGCTGTTCGACGTGGGCCAGCAGTTCGAGGCATACGTGGGCCACCTCGAGGCCTGCTCCACGCTGCCTCCCACCGCAGTGCTCTTGGCCACCTCCGCCCATTGCCCCGTGCAGATGTTCCGCGTGAAGGAGAACCTCTACGGCACCCAGTTCCACCCCGAGCTGGACTACGAGGGAATCAGTGAGCGGATCGACCTCTACCGCCACGTGGGGTACTTCCCCGCCGATCAGGTGGACGCCGTCAAGGACCGCTGCTTCGGCGCGGACGTGGCGGCCTCGCACCTCGTGATCCGCAACTTCGTGGAGCGGTACGCGGACTGAGCGCCGCTCCTCGCTTCGCGCCGCCTAGAGGAATGCGCGCCACGCCTCCGGGATGAGCCAGTAACCCACGAATGCCACGATGTCGATGAGCGTGTGTGCCACCACCAGCGGCATCACGCGCCGTGAGCGGCGATAGTACTCGTTGAACACGAGGCCCATCACGAGGTTGCCAACGAACGGCCCGATCCCCTGGTACAGGTGGTACATCCCGCGCAGAACCGCCGAGGCCGCGGTGCGCACCGGCCAACTCCAGCCGAGATCCTCCAGCCGCTCGAGGAGGTACCCCACGGCGATCACCTCCTCGAGAACCGCGTTCTTCAGCGCGGAGAGGATGAGGATCGGGATGGCCCACCAGTAGTCGTTGAGCGCCGCCGGATTAATCGAGACCGTCAGCCCGACGGCGCGGCCCACCCCGTAGAACGCCAGCCCTGGCAAACCAATAAGGGCGGCCAGGGCGAACCCGGCCGCGAGGTCACGAAGGGGGCGTGCGAGATCGAAGCCGATCCGCCGTGCGGCGGAACGCCCCGGTTCGCTCAGCAGATAGAGGGCGAGCGCCACCGGCACGAGCGCGAACGCGATGGCGAGGACCTGGTAGACCAGGTCCACGTACGGCCGCGGCGAGAGCGACGTGTTGATTGAGGCGGTCTGATCGCCCAACGCTGCCTCGGACGTGAGTCGCACGTAGATGCGCATCGCCGCGTACACCGCGGACTGCCCGAGGCTGAGCCCGAGCACGATCCACACCTCCGCGCCGAGGCGCCGCCGGGTGGCACTCTCGATGGGACCGGCCATCACCGCTGTGGAACTCACGGAGCAAGCTTAGGCACGATGCGCCCACGCGATCGGCGGCTGCTCACAAACGAGAACCCCCGGCGCCGCTCAATCGAGGCACTGCCGGGGGTTCCAGTGGCGGAAGCGGCGGGATTTGAACCCGCGGTGGCTATTAACCACACAACATTTCGAGTGTTGCACCTTCGGCCGCTCGGACACGCTTCCGCGGACGAGTCTACAGTCGCGCCCCAGCAACCCTCAAACGGATACCCAGAGGCGTGCGCCACTACGTGGGCGTCGGCCCCATACGCATCGCTGGGCTCAACGTTCGGCGCGAGACGCCGCGGTCACGAACGCTCGCGGTGTTCCGCAAAGAACTCCTCCAGCAACACGCCGCACTCGCGCTCCATCACCCCGCCGATCACCTCGGGCCGGTGATTCAGCCGCGTATCCCGCAACACATCCCGCACGGATCCCGCAGCCCCGGCCTTCGGATCCCACGCACCGAACACCACACGGTCCAGCCGCGCCAGCACGATCGCGCCGGCACACATCGTGCACGGCTCCAGCGTCACCACGAGCGTGCAGCCCTCGAGCCGCCACCCACCGATCGTTGCCGCAGCCGCACGTATCGCAACGATTTCAGCGTGTCCGGTGGGATCGCCGTCGGCCTCTCTCCGATTCATTCCCTGCCCGACGACGCCCCCATCCGGCCCCAGCACAACGGCACCAATGGGCACGTCATCCCCGGCATCGGCGGCGAGCGCCAGCGCCGCACCCATCGCGCTGGCCCATACGGCGGAAGGAGGGGGTCTCATAGCCCAAAAATAGCCCCCCACTCCGCGATATTCTTCCCATATGCGCCTCCACGTGACCGATCACCCGCTCATCGCCCACAAACTCACCGCCCTCCGGGACAAGAACACGCCCTCGCCGGTGTTCCGCCAACTCGTGGAGGAGCTCGTCACGCTCCTCGCGTACGAGGCAACCCGCGAGGTGGTTGTCCACGACGTGGAGATCGAGACCCCCATGGCCACCACGATCGGCACCGCCCTGGCGAAGCCGCGGCCCATCGTAGTGCCGATCCTGCGCGCCGGCCTCGGGATGCTCGAGGGCATGTCCCGCCTGCTGCCGACGGCGGAGGTGGGCTTCCTGGGGATGATCCGTGACGACGAGACCCTGGAGGCGGCCACCTACGCGAACCGCCTGCCCGACGACCTCTCGGGCCGCCAGTGCTACGTGCTGGATCCGATGCTCGCCACGGGCGGCACCCTCATCATGGCGATCGAGTACCTGCTCGAGCGCGGCGCACGGGACGTGACGGCGATCTGCCTCCTGGCCGCCCCCGAGGGCCTGCACCGCCTGGCCGACGCCGTGGGCCACCGCGCCGAGGTCAAGATCGTGACGGCCGCCGTGGACGAGGGGCTCGACGAGCACGGCTACATCATGCCCGGCCTGGGTGATGCGGGAGACCGCCTCTACGGCGTGGTGGACTAATGAGCACGCAGCCGGACATCCTCGGCGCGCCGTGGGTCAACGAAATCATCCCCGTGGCCGAGCACCCGGCGGCGCCCGGCGCGGACCGGGCCGTCCTCGTGTACCAGGAGCAGGCGCCCGTGCGTGCCGACGGCGCACCCCTCCCGGGGGCGGTCCTCTACCTCCCCGGCTTCGTGGACTACTTCTTCCAGGCTCACGTGGCGCAGGCGTTCATCGACTCGGGTATCGAGTTCTATGGACTTGACCAGCGCGCGCAGGGCCGCGCGATCGGCAGCGGCGGGCTCGAGAACATCAACGATCTGGGGCTGCGCAACGTGGAGATCGCGCGAGCGGTACGGCGGCTACGCGAGATCGGGCATCAACACATCACGCTGGCGGGTCACTCCACCGGCGGGCTTCAGGCCGTCATCTACGCGGCACGCGCCACCCCGGGCGGCCCACACGCCTCCACCCCGCTGGCTCCCCCGATCGACGCCGTCCTTCTCAACTCGCCGTGGTTCTCTCTTCACAGGAGGCAACCGCTGAAGGCCATCGCAAACGCTGCCGCGCTTTCCCTGGGCGGGCTCGCTCCAGACGT
>JAKDIE010000375.1 GCA_030450655.1 Ruaniaceae bacterium | reverse complement strand
GAACGGGCCTCGGCCTCGCTCGCCCAGCGGGTGAAACCGTAGAACACCACCCACAGCAGCACGAACTCGATAATGAGCCCGACGACGACCCCGGCTGCACCCTGCAGGAACGGCGGCAGGAGATCTGCCGAGTCCGGGCCAACGAAGAAGTACGCGAGCAGGGAGAGCACGCTCATGCCGGCAGCGAAGAGCGTGGAATCGACGAGGTAGGAGCGCCGCCGCACCGAGCGATCCTCCGCGGAAGCGCCGGTGGGGAGCTCCTTCCCGAGGAGGTTCTTTGGGGCTTCGCCGCCGAACACCTGGTAGAGGAGGTAGAAGAGGCCCCACGCGGCCACCACGAGAACCACCACGGGCACGTTGGTGATGTCCCCGTGGGAGACGAAGTCCCACACCATGTAGCCGATGCCGCCAAAGCCCAGTAGGAAGAGCACGATCATCGCGGCGTTGCCCGCGTTCAGCTTCTGCCGTTCGTCCATGCTAGTTGTCGCTTTCTTCCCAGAAGAGGGAGTTGAGATCGGTGTTCAGTGCGCGGCAGATGTCCAGGCACAGGTTGAGGGTGGGATTGTGGGCGCCGGCCTCGACCATGCTGATCGTCTGCCGGGACACGCCCACCACCGTGGCAAGTTCTGCCTGCGTGAGCCCAAGGCCGGCGCGCGCCGCCTTCATTCGGACGTTGGGGGGGGTGGTCATGTGTCAATTATAGACGACACAATGTCGGGAATACAAGACACCAGGACAAATGCACCTGACACTACCTGCTCACGTGCCTGCGGCTACGCGGGCTCGTGGCGGGCAGCGGTGCGCGCGCCAGCGGGGGCAGGGATCGCGGTGGCGAAGGGGAGGTGCGGAGGGCCGTTCGGCCGAGCCTCGCCTACGGAATCTCGACGATCACCGGGACGTGATCCGAGGCGCCCTTGCCCTTGCGTTCGTTGCGTACGATCTCGGCTGCGCTCACCGAGAGCGCGGGGGAGGCGTGCACGAAGTCGATCCGCATCCCCTCGTTTCGGGGGAAGCGGAGTTGCTGATAGTCCCAGTAGGTGTACTGCTCGGGCACGAACTCGCGCGTCACCTCGCGGAAGCCCGCTTCCTCGATGCCGTGCAGCGCCGCGCGCTCCGGCGCGGAGACGTGGGTCTTGCCCGCGAATGCGTCCATCGACCAGACGTCGCCGTCCTGAGGGGCCACATTCCAGTCGCCCACGAGCGCGATCTTGGCGGCGTCGTCGGCCGTAAGCCACTCGGCCCCGGCGGAACGGAGCGCCTCGAGCCAGGCCAGCTTGTACGCGTAGTGCGGGTGTTCGAGCTCGCGGCCGTTCGGGATGTAGAGGGACCACACGGTCACGGCATCCGCGGGCTCTCCCTCGCCGCCTTGTGGAGCGAAGCCCACGCGCGCCCCGATCGCCCGCGCCTCCTCGATCCCTGTCTCCTCCCAGGCGGGCATGCCGGGGAAGCCGATTTCCACCGCGTCGAGGCCCACCCGCGAGGCGATCGCCACGCCGTTCCACTGGTTCAGGCCGTGCGCGGCAACCTCGTACCCGGCCTCCTCGAAGGCCATGTACGGGAACTGATCCGTGCGGCACTTGATCTCCTGCATGGCGAGCACGTCCACGTCGAGATCGCGGAGGAAGGTGGTCACGCGGTCCACGCGCGTGCGGATCGAGTTGACGTTCCATGTGGCAAGTCGCATGCCTCAAGGATAGAGGCCTCTCTCCAGCCCTCGACCGGCAAGAAAGTACGTCCAGATTGCGATTCTCGGAATTTTGGTGCGCTGAGTGCATCGAGACTGCGTCTTTTGCCGATCCGCGGCTGGAAGCGCGAGTCCGCGGGATCCAGTGGCTTGGGTGCGCGGGTCGGTGTCGTGGACGACGTTCCGCGGGTCTGGGTGGGCGCGAAACGAATGCCTCGCAGGGTTCTTCTGCCTGGACGGGAGCGATGGGGCTCGTGGGTAGGTCCGCGCGCACTCTCGCTCCACTCAGGCGCACTTCTGCCCGGACTGCAGCGGTCCTGGCCCGCGGGGTCAGTGTCA
>JAKDIE010000374.1 GCA_030450655.1 Ruaniaceae bacterium | reverse complement strand
ACGATAGGCGTGCAGGCTCACGGGCGGGCCATCCGTCAGATTGCCGCTCGAGCGCAGGTGAAGCGCGCCGCGGTCCACAGCCGCCGCCTCGCCCGCGCACACCCACCAGTCGCCGTCATTCTCGGCGCCGTGGTACGGCACCAGCAGATCGCGCATGTCGAGGCCAAGGTGCGAGGGCCGTTCCGCGGGATCTGCGAGGATCACATCGCGGGCGCTCGAGACGCCCGTGAGCACCTGGAGGCACGGCAGGCCGGCCGCCACTGCGCCGCGCACGTCCGTGGCGAGTTGGTCCCCCACCGTGATGGGACGCCTGGCGCCGGACTGCTCCACCGCGAGGCGGAAGATCTCGGGTTCGGGCTTGCCCGCAGAGATCGGTCGCACGCCAGTTGCGCTCGTCACCGCCGCCGCGAGGGATCCGTTCCCGAGCCCGAAGCCGCGCTCGTTTGGGAGCTTGGCGTCGAGATTCGTGGCGAAGTACGTGGCGCCGCGCTGGATCGCGATGGCGGCCTCGGTGAGGTCGTACCACGTCAGCTCATGGGACAGTCCCTGCAGTACTGCCGCGGGGTCGTCGTCGGCCGACGTCACCACCTGGAGCGACGTGCCTGCGAGGGCCTGCCGTACGCCGTCGGCCCCGAGCATCAGAACCTTGGCGCCCGCGCCGAGTTGGCGTTCGACCATCCTGGCGCCCGCGATCGCGGCACTGAAGGTGTCCTCTGGCGCGGTGGGGATCCCGAGGCCGGTGAGCTTCTCGGCGATCTGCTGCTGCGTGCGTGAGGAGTTATTCGTGAGGAAGAACACGCGCATGCCCGCGCCGCGAGCGGTTGCCAGCGACTCGGCGACGTACGGGAGCGCCGTGTCGCCGTGGAACGTGCAGCCGTCGAGGTCGAGGATTGCCGTATCGAACAACTCCACGAGCGGGCGATCACTCATCGTGCGGATCCTCCCGGGGCGTCCTCCTCGGCCTCTTCGTCTGCGAACTCTTCGTCGTCGTCTGCTTCGGCATCAGCCTGCGCGGCGGCCGCGAACTCGTCGTCGGCGTCGTCGGCTTCGTCGGTAAACAGGTCAGCGTCGTCAGCGTCAGCCTCATCTGCTTCGTCGTCGTCCGCGTCGGCAAGCACGTCGTCCGCGTCGGTGTCGTCAAGGTCGGGGTCGATCGTCTCTTCGATGAAGAGTACGGACTCCGCTGCCGCTTCGTCCTCCTCTTCGATCTCGGCGATCGCGGCGCGCAATGCTTCCGCCTCCACAGTGCGTCCGAGTTCGTTCAGCCGGTCAGCCTTCACCGCGAGCAGACGCGTCCGCAATTCTCTGTCACGAATCTGGTCGAGGATTTCGTCCACCACCAACAGTCCGGCGTCGTGCTCTCCAAGATCCGCACGCGCACCGGAGGCGATGATCGCAAGCTCGGCACGTAGCGGCATTGAAATGGCCGCTTGGTTGACCTCGGAGATCACCGTGAGCGCCTTGTCTGGGCGGCCGAGGCCACGCTCGCTGTCCGCCTCAATCGGGCGAAGATGCTCGCTGCCAGAGAGGCGGCGAACCGTGCGGGCTTCGCGCAACGCATCAGCATAACGGCCCGTCTGGTACGCCGCGATCGCCACAGCCTCGCGTACAACGTCGATACGTCCCGCGCTCCGTTGTGCCGCCATTGCATGGGCGTAAGCGAGTTCGGGGTCACTGTCGATCATCATCTCGGCCGCCACGAGGTGCTCGGCCACGCGGTTGGCGTGCTCCTTGCTCAGCGAACGTAGCCCCGCACGCGCCGTGCGGGCGAGCATGCCCGCCTCGACGCCCTCGGGGATCGCCGGTTCCATCTCACGGCGTTCGCGACGTGCGTCACGCTCCGCGTCGAACGGACGCTCATAGCCACCGCCACGGTTGTCATCACGACGCTGGTAGCCGCCGCCCTCGCGGTTGCCCTGGTAGCCGCCACGGCGATCGTCGCCACGGTTGTCATCGCGACGCTGGTAGACGCCACCATCAGGGTAGCCCTGGTAGCCGCCACCGCTAGCGTCGCGACCCAGGAC
>JAKDIE010000077.1 GCA_030450655.1 Ruaniaceae bacterium | reverse complement strand
AATGCCCACGTGTTCCGCCCACAGGGGCAGGACCGTATTGCGCGCCCCGCGCACGGCGCCGATCAGGAGCGAGACGACGCCGATGGTCATGAACAGGCGCCAGTTGTCCCGGATCACCGAGAGCATCGACGCCCTCACGCGCCCTTCGGACTCGACCGCATCCTGATCCTCACCAGTCATGAGGACGACGACGAGCGCACCAACCGCGCAGAGCGCCGCCATCCAGTAGACCCACGAAAGTGCGACCGTGACGATGATGGCCGCACCAACGAACGGGCCAACGAAGAGACCGATTCGGTGCACCCCGCCGAGGGTGGACATCACGCGCGCGCGGCGCAGCGGGTGCGTGATCGCCGTCAGGTAGGACTGCCGCGCGAGAAAGAACACGGAGGATGCTACTCCCATCAAGACCACCGTGATGGCCAACATCCACACCGCCGTGGCGAGAGCGCCCACCACAAACGCACACACGGCGATCGCGCCTGCGACCGCCATGGACCAGCGATCCCCGATCCGTGCCGCGAGGGCCCCTGCCGGCAAATCGGCGATGATCTGCCCGATTGGAAGCAACGACACCAGGAGTCCCGCGAGAGCGATCGACGCCCCGAAGCCGGTGGCGCTCGCCGCGATGATGGGTAGCACCGCGCCCACCCCGGTCTCGAAAAGGATGGTTGGCAGGAAGGTCCCGATGACGACTGCCCGCATCGGGAACATGGGGCCTTGAACCGGCGCGGTCACTCGGACTCGGCGGCCTCAGTCGGCTCGATAATCTCGATGTTGGTGTGATCGATGACCAGTTCGGACTGCTGCCACTCGGGTTCGCGCGGGCGCACGTCAGTCTCGGAATGCGCGCCGCACCCGTGATCCACCGAGACGATCGATCCGTCCGACGGTGACCACTCGTTCGCGCAGACGCCGAAAATGGTGCGCCCCTCCCCTGCGATTTTCATGAAGAAGCCGCAGGTGGAACACGGCCGCGCCGCACTCTTGGCCACCGCTGCCGTGGGACCGTGTTCGCCCTCGTACCAGCGGGTGAAGGCCTCGGCGCGACCTTCACGCGAGAGCACGCGTGCTCTACCCAGACCCATCTCGTAGATCGCCAGGCGATCAATCTCGTCGTCGTTGGTCTGCTCGTAGCCCTGCATGAGCCGTTCGTCGTCGGCCTGATAGGGCAAGGTGTCGTTAGGGCCGAGATCCCCGGGGCGCAGGCGCTCTGACCAAGGAACCCACGGCGGGGCAAGGAGCGCGCCCTTGCCGGGGGTCAACTCCACCTCGCAGACCGTTGCGGTGCGTCCGCGAGGCACTCGGGCGAGGGTCACGGACCAATGCCAGCCCACATATCCGGGATCGAGAGTGGCGAACACGTGCGTGCCGAGCCTGCTGCCGTCGAGGTAGAAGCCGAGGTGCTCACCCACATCGGCGCCCGCCGCTTCGACCGCAACCTCGCGGGCGAGATCGACAGCACCTTCGAGTACCGCGTCCTGGGCCATCAGGCGTCGAAGCTATCCGCCACGACGCGCAGCATTTGGGCGATCTTCTGGCCGTGCTCAGGGTACTTCCCGCGCTGCAGCGCGTTCGAGGCCGAATCGAGCACCTTGATGAGGTCCTCGACGATCTTCACCATGTCCTCAGCCGGGCGGCGAGTGTTGCGCACAACGGACGGGGCAGGATCGATCACCTCCACGTGAAGGGCCTGCGGGCCGCGACGCCCGTCCACCACGGAGTAGTCGACGCGGGCGCCAGGCTTCACCGCCGTGACTCCCGCAGCGAGCGCGTCTGAACGGACGTAGACGTCAGTGCCGTCGTCGCCGTGAATGAAACCGAATCCCTTATCGGAATCGAAAAACTTGATCTTGCCAGTGGGCACTGGATCTCTCCTTATGGCGTGGTGATGCTCCCCCAGTCTACCCGGCGCGCATCCACGTGAACCACGTACAGTTAGCGGCATGACTGAGAAGCAATCAATCCTCGGACGCATCGCCCAACTGGATGGAACGGATGTACGTGCTCTCCTTGCGAGCACCATGGAGCCCACATTGATGTTGGATCAACTCGTGCGGGACTTCACCGCCACGATCGCGGAGTCCGAGGAGGCGATCACGGTCTCGGAAGCAAACCTTCGCCTCGCCGAGCTTGATCGTGACGAGGATCAGAGCACGGCCCGCGCGTGGGCGGGGGCTGCCCAGCAGGCGTGGGACCGCGGCGATGAGGTTCGTAGCCGCGATGGGCACTCGGATCCCACCCCCTTCGATGCGCTCGCGGAGAGCGCGCGTGCCAAGCAGTACGCTTCCGAGGGCGCGGCGTCGTCGGTCGATTCCCTCGTCTCCGCCCAGCGGGCAGCCCTGGCCACGCTTCAGGATGGGCTCGCCTCGATGCGCGCCGCACTCCAGGGCTTGAAGGCGAACCGGCAGGAACTGATCGCTGCGGCCACCTCGGCAGTCGTGGCGGACCGCGTGCCGCTCTCTACGATCAACGTGATGGACTCGGCCACGGACTTGGCGCGCTTCCAGTCGCTTCTGCAGGTGGAGATTGACCGTACGTTCGGCCAGCCCGACGCCGCAGCCGACATCGCGGAACACCTCACCCTGAGTGAGCCCACCGTGGAAGGGGAGTCCCCCGAATCCGTGGAGGCTGAGCCCGAGGCCACCGACGACGAGCGGCGTGACACCGCGCAGTCCGCAGAGTGACCCTCGAGGTTTAGCCTTTCCGGCCCTTGACCGCCCTGACCGCCATCTGTGCCGTGATCGCAGTCAGGAACACGGCAAAGAGCACATTCGCGGTGAACGGATCAACGAGCCGTGCCACCCAAGCCCCGAGCGTCGTCGTCGCCGCCCCTGCTGCGCCGATGATGCCCGCCGCAACGAGATTAACGTTGCGGCGCCGATAGTTTCCCAGGGTGCCCGAGAGCGCCGTGGGGATCATCATCAGCAGTGACGTGCCCTTCGCGACGAGATCGCTTGCGCCGAACACGAGGATCAGGACCGGCACCACAACGATCCCGCCACCCACGCCGATGAGGCCAGCCAGGATGCCGGTGAGGATGCCCACGAGCGCGAGCCCCAATGCACTTCCCAGGTGCAGCTCAAGAACGGCGTCCCGCGCGGGAATCACGAGGAACAGGCTCACGATCACGGCGATGAGGAATCCCACGAAGAACCAGCGCAGCACGGTCTGCGAGATCCGCGGCAGCATCCACGTGCCGATCTGAGCTCCGATGACGGCCCCGACCGCAAGGATCAGCGCGGGGATCCAGGCCACCGAATCTGCCAGGGCGTAGGAGACGACCCCGGCGCTGGCGCTGATCGCGATCGCCGCCAGCGAGGTTCCGGCCGCCAACCGCTGATCAAAGGCGAGGAGCATCACGAGTAGTGGAACGATCACCGTACCGCCGCCAACACCAAATAGTCCGGAGAGTATTCCTGAGGCCGCGCCGATTCCGAGGTAGGCGAAGACCATCCGTGGCGTGAGGGCGCGTTGTGTCGAGTCCATAGGGCTCAAGGTTACGCCTCCGAGGGGCACGGCCGATCGCCGCCCCCTCGCAGGAGCGGTCGCTACAGGTAGCGCTTCGGATCGAAGGACGCCAGCGGGATGATGCGCACGCGCGGCAGCACTGCGTTGAACGCCTCCACATCGCTCTCGAGGTCATAGACCTCAATGCCCTCAAGTTCGGCAAGTTGCGCGGAAAGGAACTCGCGGAAGCAGAGCACTCCCACGCGGCGGCCCTGCCTGAGCAAGCTTTCCACCTGGGGCACGAAGTCGCCGTCGTGCGAAGCGAGAATCACATCGCCCTCACCCTGAGCGCTAATCGCCTCCAGAGTGCGCTGGATTCCTACGTCCACCACCTTTTCGTCGCCGTCGCTGGCGAGCGGAATCGGGCGGAAGTCCATCGCGAGGAGGGCCTGGACGAAACTCATCGGCATCTGGCCCGAGGAGGCGTTCAGGAAGAACAGGCCGCGCGCGGGCCGCCCCCACTCGGTCTCAGGGAATGAGAGGACGCGGTCCCAGCGCGGCCGCTCGTCCGGATTGGGGCGGCGGCCAAGGACGCTCATCCCGAGTGTGGCGTCAATGTTCTCGCCGTCGATCAACAGGTAGGTGCTCACGTGCCAAGCTTACTGCCGCCGCGTATTCAGCAGATTCCCAGTAAAACCTGGGCACACTAGAGCAGTGAAGCAAAACCAGGAGCCAGAGGCGCGCCTTCTCGTCGTCGACGACGAACCCAATATCCGAGATCTCCTGGCAGCGTCCTTGAGGTTCGCAGGGTTCGCGGTCGAGACCGCAGCCAACGGGAACGAGGCGCTGCGGCAAGCGGCCGAGACAAATCCCGATCTCATCGTGCTCGATGTGATGATGCCCGATATGGACGGCTTTACAGTGCTGCGGCGAATCCGTAGCTCTGGAGCCGATGTCCCCGTGCTCTTCCTGACGGCGCGCGATGACGTGGATGACCGCATCAAGGGGCTCACCACGGGCGGGGATGACTACGTCACAAAGCCGTTTTCTCTCGAGGAGGTCGTGGCGCGGATTCGCGCCGTGCTGCGCCGCACCAAGGGCGAGGATGACGACGCCATCATGCGGTACTCCGATCTGGAGATCGACGAGAACACGTACGAGGTGCGCCGTGGGGGCGTAGTCATCGATCTCTCTCCCACCGAGTTCAAGTTGCTACGCTACCTCGTGTTGAATGCCGAGCGCGTGGTCTCGAAGGCCCAGATCCTCGATCACGTGTGGGAGTACGACTTCATGGGGGATGCCAACATCGTTGAGTCCTACATCTCGTACCTGCGCAGGAAGATCGACGCGGCGGGATACACGCCGCTGATCCAGACTCGTCGCGGAGTGGGCTACATGCTGCGCAAGGAGGCATGAGCGAGTGCTCCTACGACGCGAGGGAGTTTCGCTCTCCCGGCGGCTCGGGTTGATCACCGTGGGGCTACTCGCTGTTGGCCTCACGATGGGCACTTTGGCGATGACGGTGGTCCTCGGAGTCAGGCTGATGGCCACGGTGGATGACGAACTGCGCTCCACCGCGCAACGGATCAACGGCGTCTCCCAGGAACTCGCAACGACAAGCCCCAACAACGAGTCCTACCGGGATGGCCTGATCCTCCTCCTCTTCGATGCGAGCGGGAAGGTGCTTCAGGTGCGACTGCCACACGGCGCACCCGACGATGCCCCGATGCCGGACACCGCCTCGATTGACCTGACCAGCCCAGTTCCACTGACGGTTCTCTCAGCCACATCGCATGGGCCCTCGTGGAGAGTGCTCAGCCAACCCGTCGTGATCCAGCCCGGAGGAATCGACGGGTACGTGACGGTCGCCCTGTCCCTGCAGACAGTGGACGCCACCCTCTCGGACTTCATGGCGCGAGTGGTATTCGTCGATGCGGCGATCGTCGCGGCAGGTGGTCTCCTGGCGTACGGGCTCGTCAAGCGTTCGTTGCGTCCGCTGCGCGAAATCGAGCGCACGGCGGGGGCGATTGCGGCCGGGGACCTCTCACAGCGCGTCCCGGAAGGCCCACTGGAAACCGAGACCGGATCACTCGCGAACTCCTTGAACGTCATGCTTACGCATATCGAGCGATCGTTTGACGCGCAGCGCGCCTCGGAGGAGCGGATGCGCCGCTTCGTCTCGGATGCCTCACATGAGTTGCGTACCCCACTGGCGACAGTCCGCGGCTATGGCGAGCTTTACCGGCTCGGCGGAATCCCGGACGAGGAGTTGCCCGGCGCACTGGGGCGCATCGAATCGGAGGCTCAGCGGATGGGTGGGCTGGTAGCCGATCTACTTCAGCTCGCGCGCTTGGATGAGGGTCACCCCATCCGTCACGTGACGGTGAACCTGACGGCGCTCGCCGCGGATGCCGTCGCGGACATGAAGGCACTGAATCCGCAGCGCCCGACTTCGCTCGTGGGTCTCGACAGTGCCGATCCTGCTCCCGTGATGGTCGTGGCGGACGAGGACAAGATTCGCCAGGTCCTTTCAAACCTCATCGGTAACACTGTGCAACACACGACTCCCCAGACCGCGGTCGATATCGCCGTGGGACAGGACGGGCTCAATGCCATCGTGGAAGTACGCGATCACGGGCCGGGGGTGCCCAGTGAGGACCTCTCGCGCATCTTCGGGCGCTTCCACCGCGTGGACACGTCTCGTTCGCGCGCTTCGGGGGGATCGGGGCTCGGGTTGGCGATCGTGGCGGCTATCGCGCAGGCGCACCACGGGGCCGTGCAGGCCCTCGAAACGCCCGGCGGTGGACTCACGATTCGTGTGAGCCTGCCCTTCGGGACCAAGGGGCTGGAAGGAGCACCGGAGTAGGGCTAGCATTGCGAGGGTCGCCAGCCAGCAAAGGATGGATTCATGGCCGCAATGGCCCCCCAATGGTTACTTCCTGCATACGTCCGGAGTGTCACCGCGCTCGGCGCCACCGCACCCATCGAGCAGGTCGAGGACAGCGGGAGGGATCTCATCGAAAAATGGTCCTCACCGGATCGTCGATTCCATGACATTGCGCATCTGGTGGCCGTCCTCCAGCGCGTCGACGAGCTCGCTGAGGAGACTCATCACCCCGAACTCGTGCGTGTGGCCGCCTGGTATCACGGCGCCATCTTCGACTCGCAGGTAAACAAGGCGTACAACCGGGCGGTGGGCGAGAACAAGGACGCCTCGGCGTCACATGCACGTGCCCGATTGCACGCGCTCGGCGTCCCAGAGCTAAGGGCCGAACGAGTGAGCGAGCTCATTCGGGGTCTCACCCGCCACGATTCGGATCCCGCCGACGTCGATGCGA
>JAKDIE010000076.1 GCA_030450655.1 Ruaniaceae bacterium | reverse complement strand
CTCCGCGACGGCTCCGCCCTCGTGATGGCCGCGGACACGGACGGCCGCGCGCCCCTCTACCTCGTGCCGCTGGACGGCTCGGCGCCCCGCCGGCTCACCGCGGATGGCACGTACTCCTCCGTCCAGGTGACCCCCGAGGCGATCTTCGCGCTACGCACCAGCTACGAGTTCCCCAACGAGCCCGTGCGCCTGCCGCTTTCGGCTCTGGCCAGCGGCGATCCCGAGGCCGCGCTCGCACTCCTGCCCTCGGCGGCGGCACGGCCCGCACTCCCCGGCACCCTCACGGAGGTGGAGACCACGGCGACGGACGGTGCACGGGTGCGAGCCTGGCTTGCCCTGCCCGAGAGCGCGAGTGCGCAGGCGCCCGCTCCCCTCGTGCTCTGGATCCACGGCGGCCCGCTCTCCTCGTGGAACGCGTGGAGTTGGCGTTGGTGCCCGTGGCTGCTGGTGGCGCAGGGGTACGCGGTGCTGCTGCCGGATCCAGCGCTCTCGACCGGATACGGCCAGGAGTTCATCCAGCGCGGGTGGGGATCCTGGGGCGAGGCGCCGTACACGGACTTGATGGCGATCACCGATTCGGTGGAGGCGCGCGAGGATATCGACGCCACTCGGACGGCGGCCATGGGCGGTTCGTTCGGCGGCTACATGGCGAACTGGGTGGCGGGCCACACGGACCGCTTCGACGCGATCGTCACGCACGCCTCGCTCTGGGCGCTGGACCAGTTCGGGCCCACGACGGACGCCTCGACCTACTGGCAGCGCGAGCTCTCGCCGGAGATGATGATCGCGAACTCACCGCACAACTCGGTGGCCGAGATCCGCACGCCGCTGCTCGTGATCCATGGCGACAACGACTACCGGGTGCCGATCGGGGAGGGTCTGCGGCTCTGGTACGAGCTGCTCTCGGCATCCGGGCTCGCGGCGGGCGATGGCGGGCAGAGCCCGCACCAGTTCCTGTACTTCCCGGACGAGAACCACTGGGTACTGACGCCGCAGCACGCGAAGATCTGGTACCAGGTGGTGCTGAACTTCCTCGGCGAGAAGGTGCTCGGCGCGGCCCCGGAGCGGATCGAGCTCCTCGGCTGACTCCTGCGCTGACTCCTCAGCGAGCTCCTGCGGCGGCTCTCACCGCGAGGCGGCAAGCGAACCCTCAGTTCTCCTTGTGGCCGGTGAGGACCATCATCATGATGTTGGCGCTGCCCACCACGAAGCGTCCAAACTGAAGGAGCAGGTTCTGCCGGCGCCGCAGCGTCTTCTTCGTGGGTAGCGGGGCGTCGGGGTAACTGGTGATAACGGGATCAGACATGAGCACTCACTCCGGGATCAGCGGCCAGCCGAACTTGGCTTTGGCCTTGTAGATGAACAAGTAGTGAAGCATCAGCTTCATCCAGTGGCCGGCCAGACCGATCTCGCCGCGCGTCCCCTTCTGGTTGCGGCCCCCGGTCTGCGGGAACTCCTGGTAATCGGGCACCACGGGGAACATGGTCATCATCGCTGCGGAACCCTTCGTCATGCCGGTCCCCGCGGATGCGACGCAGGCCGCCCCGAGCGACGCCATCGAGGCGCGGCGGGCGGGAACGTCTTTGCCCTCGATGCGATCCACGATCGTCAGGGCCACGGTCTTCCCCATGACTCCGGATGGCATGCCCGTGCGCGGCGGCGACGGCGCGATGACCGTGCCGTTCGGGCTCTTCCGCGGCTTGGAGATCTGATGCGGCGGCGCGAACGCGATACCCACCGCAAACACGTTCGGGAACCCCGGCACCTCGTACGTTGCCGGCCAGTCCTCAGCGCGCCAGTCGTTGTACTCCTTAGGGGTGTAATCGGCGTCGACCTTCATGAAGCCCGACGGCGCAAACAGTTGCCCCGTGATGTCCTCGCCCCCGCGATCGTACGCGGCGAGCCCGGCTCCCCCGAACGGGGGTAGCAGCATGGCGAAGTCGAAGTCCTGCGTGTGGGTCTCGCCGTCGAGGGTCTCGTAGTGGATCACGCCGGGGTCCACCTTCGAGACGTGCGCGCCGAGGATCGAGTGCACGCCGCGCTCGGTGAACAGCGACTCGGTCCACATGCGCGAGGACTGCTGGAACCCGCGCTCCACGAACGTCATGCCGTCCACGCCGAAATCGCCCAGCGAAGCCTCGTTGGTGAGGTAGATGAGCTCGGCCTTGTCCCGCACGCCGGCCTCGCGCAGCTCGTGATCCACGTTGAACGCGTACTCGAACGCCGCACCTTCGCAGGTGCACGTGCCGTGACCCATGCCAACCACGAGGGTCTTCCGGTGGCCACGCTTCATCGCATCGATCGCCTGCGCAAGGTGATCGGCGGCCTCGACCGCGTGGGATGCGGTGCACACGGACAGCGAGTTGCCGCCCTCGGGGCCGAGCCCCGCCGTAGCCTCGAACCGTAGCTTGGGGCCGGTCGCGTTGATCACGTAGTCGTAGCGGATGCGCTGCTCCTCGCCGCCGCGGGCCTCGGAGGTGTGGACGATGTCGACGGCGCCCATTGGGTCCGCGTCATCCCCGTGCGGCCGCAGCGCCACGGCCTTCGCTTGGATGAACTCGACTCCCTTCTTGGCGTACACGGGGGCGAGTGGGAAGACCACCTGGTCCTCCGTCATGTCCCCCACGCCCACCCAGATGTTCGAGGGGATCCAGTTCCAATGCGAATTTGGGGAGACCACCGTGACGGTGTGCTCCTTGCTCAGCTTCCTGCGCAGGTGCAGGGCGGCGGTGTGCCCCGAAACCCCTGCGCCAAGGACGACCACGCGAGCCATGTTCCTGCCTCTCTTGCGCGCCTCGACGCGCGCCTCACGAGCAGGCTAGCAGAATTTTCGATACCCCGCGGGGTATGTGCGCATTCCCTGGGTGCCGAGCGTGGTTTCCCGTCGCCGGTCACGGAGTGGCGGGCGTTACGCGTACTGACAGTTCCTCCCTCCGGCGATCGGGCGGCTCTAGCATTGAGGCATGACACAGAACCTAACCTTGAACAATGGCATTGAGATTCCCGCGCTGGGCTTCGGCGTCTTTCAGACCCCGCCCGCCGAGACCACCGAGGCGGTCGCCGCCGCTCTGTCCACCGGCTACCGGCTCATCGACACGGCGGCTGCGTACGGGAACGAGCGCGGAGTGGGCGATGCGCTGCGCGAATCCGGGCTCGCCCGTGACGACGTCTTCATCGAGTCCAAGGTGTGGATCTCGGACTACGGCTACGAGGAGACCCTCCACGCATTCGAGAAGAGCTCCCGCAAGCTCGGGGTGGACGTGATCGACCTGTTCATCCTGCACCAAGCCCTGCCGAGCGCCTTCGATGCGACCATCGGCGCGTACAAGGCGCTCGAGACCCTCCTCGCAGAGGGCAAGGTGCGCGCCATCGGCGTCAGCAACTTCATGATCGAGCACCTCACGGCGCTACTAGAGCAGACAGATGTGGTGCCCGCCGTCAACCAGATCGAGGTGCACCCCTACTTCCAGCAGCGCGAACTGCGCAACTTCGGCGCCGAGCACGGCATCCTCACCCAGGCCTGGTCCCCAATCGGCGGCATCACCTCGTATCGCCCCGATAGCGCCAAGAGCACCTTCACCGATCCCGTGATCCTCGAGATCGCAGGGGCGCACGGCAAGTCCGCGGCGCAGGTCATGCTCCGCTGGCACATTCAGAGCGGCGTCCAGGCCATCCCGAAGTCCGTCAAGCCTGCGCGCATCGCCGAGAACTTCGACGTCTTCGACTTCGAGCTCAGCTCGGATGAGATCGCCCGCATCGACGCCCTCGATACGGGCGTGCGCGGCGGTCCCGAACCCGAGGTGATCACGCTGGAGACCTTCGGTCGCGAGATCCCGGAGGACTGAGCGCAATGAGTTCGCTCACCGTCCTTGTTGTTGGCGCAACAGGCAGCATCGGCGTGCACGTGGTGCGCGAGGCGCTGGCGCGAGGGCCCCCCGGTCGTTCCCACGTGCGCACCAGCCCGAGCCCGCCGGCTCTTACCCCCGGTGCCCCGGGAGTCGTCGGCGATCTGACTGTTGCCGAGACCCTTGGTGCGGCAGTGGACGGAATCGACGCCGTGGTCTTCACGCACGGTTCCCACTGGGGGTCGGGCGCCGCGGAGAGCGTTGACTACGGCGCCGTGCGCAACGTGCTGACTGCGCTGGGCGGGCGGCCAGTGCGGATCTCGTTGATGACGGCGATCGGGACCACGGACCGTGCGAATGATGGCCACGATTGGAAGCGGCGTGCCGAACGCCTCGTGCGCGCCTCCGGAAACGCGTACACGGTGGCTCGGCCCGGCTGGTTCGATTACAACGAACCGGACGAGCGCCGCATCGTCATGCTGCAAGGCGACCTGCGTAGCACGGCCTCGCCTGCCGACGGCGTGATTGCCCGCGATCAGATCGCCCGCGTCCTCGTGGAGGCACTCACCACCGCTGAGGCCGATCACAAGACTCTCGAACTCGTGGCCGAGAGTGGACCGGCTCAGGATGATTTGGCGCCCGTGTTCGGCGCGCTCGTTGCCGATACGACCATCGACGGCGCGCTGGACAAGGACAACATGCCCCTCACCGAAGAGCCGGAGCGGGTGCGGGACGATCTGGCCGCCGTCGGGCAGTAAGTGCGCCGGCCATAGGGCTCAGCTTCGTTTGGCCGCGCCCACTCACCCCCAGATGAGGGCCTGGCCCGGGTCCTCCAGAATGCGGGCCACGTCCGCCAGCACGCGCGAGCCGAGCTCGCCGTCCACCAGACGGTGATCGAAGCTCAACGCCAACTGCGTCACGTAGCGCGGCACGATCGCGCCGTCCACCACCCACGGCATCTGCCGGATCGCCCCAAACGCGAGGATCGAGGCCTCGCCGCGGTTCAGGATCGGCGTGCCAGTATCGATGCCGAACACGCCCACGTTGGTGATCGTGATCGTGCCGTTCGACATCTCGCCGGGCTGGGTCTTCCCCGCCCGCGCCCGCTCGGTCAGCTCGCCAAGCTCGTACGCGAGATCCTTCAGGCTCAGACGATGCGCATCCTTGATGTTCGGCACCACGAGGCCGCGCGGCGTGGGCGCCGCGATCCCCAGCTTCACGTAATGCTTGTAGACGATCTCCTCGTTCTCGGCATCCCACGAGGCATTCACCTCGGGATGCCGCGCCACCGCCATGAGCAGCGCCTTCATCGCAAGGAGCAGCGGGGTGAGGCGGATGCCGCGGAACTCGCGATCCTCCTTCATCTTCGCCAGCAACTCCATCGAGCGGGTCACATCGAGCGTGTGGAACACCGAGACGTGCGGCGCGGAAAACGCGCTCGCCACCATCGCCTCGGCGGTGCGGCGGCGCACGGACTTCACGGGAACGTGAGTCTGGCGGCCATCGGGCGAGACCCGCCCGCCCACCAGCCACGGATCGCCGTGCTCGTCCACAATCTGCGTGGGGTTCGCGGCGTTGTCCATGTACTTCACCACGTCATCGCGCGTGATGATCCCACCCGGCCCCGTGCCACGAACGGCAGTCAGGTCGATGCCCAGATCGCGCGCGAGCTTCCGCACCGGCGGTTTGGCGAGAATGTCCTGCCCGACGGCGCTGACTCGGCTCGGTGTGGGAGCGGGGGCTGGCACTGGGGCCGGCTCAGAGACGGCCTCGGCCGCGCGCAGTGGCCGCACGCGGCGGCGGGAGGGCCCGCGATCGGTGACGCCATAGCCCACCAGCACGGCACCGGAGGTTTCCTCCTCGACGGGCTCGTCGCCGTCGGGCTCAGGCTCCTGACCGGCCACCTCCATCGCGAGAATCGGGGCACCCACGGCAACGTTCGCGCCCACGGGTGCGAGGATCTCGAGGACCGTGCCGTCCCAGGGGCTCGGGAGCTCCACGAGGGACTTGGCCGTCTCGATCTCGACGATGGTCTGGTTGACCTTGACGTCGTCGCCGGGTTCCACAAGCCACTGGACGATATCGGCGTCCGTGAGGCCTTCGCCCGGGTCCGGGAGGTTGAAAACGTGGCGCATTGTCACTCCTCGATGGCGAGCGCGATTGCGTCGATGATGCGATCGACGCCGGGCAGGTACTCGTGTTCGTGCGCGTTGGCGGGGTACGGGGTGTGGAATCCGCCCACCCTGCGCACGGGCACCTCGAGGGAGTAGAAGCACTCCTCGGAGATGCGGGCGGCGAGTTCGGCACCCGCGCCGTACGCAGTGGGGGCCTCGTGGGCGATCACCAGGCGGCCCGTGCGGCGCACGGACTCGGCGACTGTGTCGATATCGAGCGGGGACACCGAGCGGAGATCGATCACCTCGGCGCGCACGCCGTCCTCGGCGGCGGCCGCAGCGGCGGCGAGCAGGCTGGCTACCGTGGGGCCGTACCCGGCGAGCGTGATGTCCGAGCCGGCGCGGGCGATGCGGGCGCGCTGGATCTCCTCCACGTCCTCTAGATTCACGGGGGCGGTGGGCAGCGGGCCCTTCGACCAGTAACGCGCCTTCGGCTCCATGAAGATCACCGGATCGGGGCAGGCGATGGCCTGCTGGATCATGGTGTAGGCGTCCGCGGGAGAGGCCGGGGCGATCACGCGCAGTCCGGCGGTGTGGGCGAAGTACGCCTCGGGCGATTCGGAGTGGTGCTCGATCGCGCCGATCCCGCCGCCGTAAGGGATGCGGATGACCACGGGCACCTGCAGATCGCCCTGCGAGCGGTAGCGGAGCTTCGCCAGTTGCGTGGTGATCTGGTTGAAGGACGGGAACACGAAGCCGTCGAACTGGATCTCGACCACGGGCCGGTAGCCGCCCATGGCGAGGCCGATCGCCGTGCCGACGATGCCGGATTCGGC
>JAKDIE010000075.1 GCA_030450655.1 Ruaniaceae bacterium | reverse complement strand
CCGCCCAAACCCCAGGGTGGTCAGAGTTTCGGCACTTTTGGCCCGATATCGCCCGATAGCGCCCACAAACCCCGAAACTGCGACCACCCTCAGGAAAACCGCAGCACCAGAAACCCCAGGGTGGTCAGAGTTTCGGCACTTTCCGGGCCAAAGACGCCCGACGGCGGCCCAAACCCCCGGAACTCTGACCACCCTCAGGAAAACCGCACCGCACCGGCTCGGAACCCGTGGGCGCCGGGCGCGGGACGGTGCACTCGCGGTGTGGCCGTCAGCCTAGGATGTCACCATGCGATCCCCCTTCGTCGAGTTCAGCCGCGCTCAATGGTCGGCCCTCGCCGAATCTGCACCGCTGCCACTCACGGCCGCCGACATCGCGCGCCTGCGCGCTCTCGACGATCCGATCGACCTCTCGGAGGTCGACGCCGTCTACCGGCCACTCGTCTCGCTGCTCGCCATGTACGAGCAGGCCACGCGCTCCCTCCACGCGGCCACCAGCACCTTCCTGCGCGAAAATGGGGGCCGCACGCCGTACGTGATTGGCGTGGCCGGCTCGGTCGCAGTCGGCAAATCTACGGTCTCGCGCCTCCTGCGCGATCTGATCGGGCGCTTCCCGAACACACCGCGGGTGGAACTCGTGACCACGGACGGCTTCCTGCACCCGAACGCGGAACTTGAACGCCGCGGGATCATGGACCGCAAGGGCTTCCCCGAATCTTTTGACCGCCGCGCGCTACTGCGGTTCGTGCAGGAGGCGAAATCGGGCGAGCCTGAGGTGGCGGCGCCCGTCTATTCGCACCTCACGTATGACATCGTCCCGGGCGAACGGGCGATCGTGAAAAAGCCGGACGTGCTGATCCTCGAGGGCCTCAACGTGCTGCAGCCGGCGCGCCAGGGAGCCGAATCCCCCCTCGCGGTCTCGGACTTCTTCGACTTCTCGATCTACATCGACGCGCGCCCCGCGGACGCCAAACGCTGGTATATCGAGCGGTTCCTGAAGCTGAAGGGCACCGCGTTCCGCAATCCCGAATCATATTTCCGCCGGTACGCAGACCTCAACGAGATGGAGGCCCGCGCCACGGCCTCCCACATCTGGGACCGCATCAATGCGCCCAACCTCGCCGAGAACATCGCCCCAACGCGCGGCCGCGCCACGCTCGTCCTCACGAAGGATTCCGCGCACCGCATCGAGTCGATGCGCCTGCGCAAGCTCTAGCCCAAGACTCTCGGCCTACTCTGCCTCGTCCTCAGCGGTGCGAGGATGCTCCGGCTTCTCGGTCCCGCGCAGAACGGCGCCAACTATCCGATTGGCTCAGTGGCCTGTCTTGTACATCAAGGTGTGAAGGAGCGTCATGATTCGGTAGATAATCCACCCCATGGTCACCCCAAAGACCAGCCCGACGGCGACGGCCACCAGCGGGCGCTCCTCCAGCACGTTCCCTGCAACGAGACCAAGGAGGATCGAGTAGCCGGCCCACAGGCATGCGGAGAACGTGATGATCATGCCAAACCGCGCGAATGGGAAGCGCACGGCACCGGCGGTCATGTTCACGGCCACTCGGCCAAGCGGGATGAATCGCGCGGACATGATGTAGAGGGGCGCGCGCCGGTCAAGCGCCACCTCGGCCCGTTCGAGGGCTCGTGTTCCCCGCTCAGAGGCGAACACTCGCATCCTGTGGATCGGCAACGCCTTTCCGATGTGGTACGCAATGAAGTCGCCGAGGAAGGCTCCCGCAGCGCCAGCCAACCAGATCCACCAAAGTGAGATACCGCCGTCGGCCACAATCAGGACGGTCGCGCCGATCACGATCGATTCGGAGGGCACCACCGGAAAGAAGCCATCAATCGTGGTGAGCACAAACAAGACGAGGAGAATCCACGGAGAATCGACGAGTTGAAGTGCCCACTCGCCGATGTGCATGAGGGAGTCCACAATTGTCCGATCGGCCAGGTCCAGCGGTTGCCAGTAATCGCTCAGAGAGCGAGGCGCTCGCGCACCACCCCGGCGAGCTCGTGGGCCACGGAGTCCGCCTCGTCTTGGGTCGCGGCCTCAACCATGACGCGCACGAGTGGCTCGGGTCCCGAGGACCGCAGCAGCACCCGCCCGGTCTCGCCGAGGCGCTCTTCGGCGGCCTTCACGGCCGATTGCAGCTTCGCGTCCGAGGGCACGCGGGACTTGTCCACACCCTTCACGTTGACGAGCACCTGCGGTAGCCGCGTCACCACGCTCGCAAGCTCCTTCAGCGACTTCCCGGACTTCTTGATCACGGCCGCGAGCATCAGCGACGAGAGGATGCCATCACCCGTGGTGGCGTGAAGCGAGTTGATGATGTGCCCGGACTGCTCACCGCCGAGCGTGTACCGCCCCGCGCGCATCGCCTCAAGCACGTACCGGTCCCCCACGGTGGTCTGCACGATCCGCACGCCGTGCTCCTTCATCGCAAGAAGCAAGCCGAGGTTGGACATGACCGTCACCACGAGCGTGTTGTCGTGGAGTAGGCCCTGCTCCTTCATGTCGAGCGCCAGAATCGCCATGATCTGATCGCCGTCCACCAGGGTTCCCTCGTGGTCCACGGCGAGGCAGCGGTCCGCGTCGCCGTCGTACGCCACGCCGAACGCCGCCTCCGAGGCCACCGTGACCGCCTGGAGTTGCTCCGGGTGGGTGGAGCCGCACTTCGCATTGATGTTCGTGCCGTTCGGGGAGGAGTTCATGACCACCACGTCCGCGCCCGCCGCACGCAGCGCCGCCGGACCCACGGACGATGCGGCGCCGTTCGCGCAGTCCACGGCAATCCGCACACCTTCGAGATTCGTCCCGACGGCGTTCACGAGGTGGTCCACGTAGAGGCGATCCGCGTGGGTTTCGTCCTTTCCGATGCGGCCCACGTCGTTGCCGATCGGCAGCGCCCACTTGGTCCCGATCGCCTCCTGGATCTCATCCTCGATCGCGTCATCGAGCTTGTAGCCGCCGCGCGCAATGAACTTGATCCCGTTATCCTCCATCGGGTTGTGGGAGGCGGAGATGACCACGCCGAGGTCCACATCGGTGGCGGCAGTGAGGTGAGCGATCGCCGGCGTGGGCAGAACACCCATGCGCGTCACGTCCACGCCAGCGGAGGCCAGTCCCGCCGAGATCGCGCCGGAGAGGAACTCCCCCGAGACCCGGGTGTCGCGGCCGATGATCGCGCGCGGCTTGCCGGGGTGGGCATCGTCCACGTGACGCGTCAAGACGCGCGCCGCGGCGACCCCAAGATCCAGGGCGAGCTCCGCCGTGATGTCACGATTCGCTAATCCGCGAACGCCGTCTGTGCCGAATAGTCGGGGCATCAGTCCTCCTCAGGATTTCTGGATCCGATGCTACCTGGCGTCACGCCATCCTCGCGCCAGCCATCGGGATTCGATCACCCTGAGATTCACCTGATTCACCTGATTCGCCCGTGATACCAGGGACGCAAAACGGCCCCGCGTACCGAAGTGCGCGGGGCCGTGTGAAGCGTCGATTAACGCTTGGAGTACTGCGGCGCCTTGCGGGCCTTCTTCAGTCCAGCCTTCTTCCGCTCGACCGCGCGGGCGTCGCGCGTGAGGAATCCAGCCTTCTTGAGCTCCGCACGGTTCGCGTCGCGATCGATCTCGTTGAGCGCACGCGAGATGCCGTGGCGCATCGCGCCGGCCTGGCCGGAGATGCCGCCGCCATCAATGAGGGCGATCACGTCAAAACGCTGCTCGAGGCCGAGCAACACGAACGGGGAGTTGATGAGCTGCTGGTGCAGCTTGTTCGGGAAGTACTCCTCGAAAGCGCGACCATTCACGGTCACCACGCCCGTGCCGGGGATGAGGCGAACGCGCGCCACAGCCTCCTTGCGACGGCCGGTGCCGTAACCAGGCGCCGTGAGCGACTGGCCGTGGGTCGCAACCTCAAGGACGGTCTCTGAGGTGTAGCTGGTCAGCTCTTCGCTCTCCAGCTCGGTGTCTGTGGATGAAACCACGGTTCTCCTAATGTTGGGAGGAGGCTACTGAGCCACCTGAGTAATCTCGAACGTCTCGGGCTTCTGCGCGCCGTGCGGGTGCTCTGCGCCCGCGTAGACCTTCAACTTCTTGATCTGGGCGCGGCCCAGCTTGTTCTTGGGGAGCATTCCGGCGATGGCCTTCTCCACGGCACGGTCCGGGCGCGTGGCCAGGAGCGTTTCGTAGTTGACGGACTTGAGTCCGCCCGGGTATCCGGAGTGTCGGTAAGCGAGCTTCTTCTCCGCCTTCGAACCCGTCAGCGCAACCTTGTCAGCATTGATGATGATGACGAAGTCGCCGGTGTCGACGTGCGGGGCAAAGATCGGCTTGTGCTTCCCACGCAGTAGGGTGGCAGCCTGAACTGCCAATCGTCCCAGGACGACGTCGGTGGCATCAATAATGTGCCACTTCTTCTCAACGTCGGCTGGCTTGGGTGTGTATGTACGCACTTGGCTAAGCCTCTTCAGTGTGGTGACCCGCGTGAAAAAGCGGATCGCGGTCAAGAGAGTGTCTCGGCGCCGGCGAGTGGGAATACACCAAAGCGCATGACAATCCCCAAGAGTACGCCCGCCATGGGAATCTGGTCAAAAGCGGCCAACGAACTGTGAGTGAGATCATTGCGTGGCAGAATCTAACTATGAGTACGCGCGATGATGCTTTCCTAGCAGACCACACTTATCTTTCGGACGGCCAGCCAGAGGACCTGGACGCGCGGCTCGCTCGCGAGGTGCCCGACGGCGATGAGGCAGTTCCGTACGATCGCCAACCGGACGCTGTGGGCGCCTTGGTATCGGAGCCCGACGACGACGGCCCGGAGGACGAGGAAGGCGAGGAACAGGACGTCCTCGCCCGCGCCGAGGGCGCTCCGCGAAAGGACTTCTCCGCCGAGGAAGCCGCGATGCACCTGATGGATGAGGATCGTGAGGAGGAGGACTGGTCCGAGTTCGTCTCCGACGCCGATGACGACCCTCTGTTCGATAACTCCTCAGAGGAGGATGCGGACCAGGACGATGAGGATTCCGAGCGGGAGCGCGACGATCATGCGGAGGAGTTCTACGTCAACGTAGACGACGTCGACGAGAACGATCAGTAGCCGCCCGCGCTAGCCTCGGACTCTGTGCCAGGATCTGGCGCCTGCGCGCAGATCTGCGAACTTGGTGCCACAATTCACGGGTGTTGCACGTCCTCGCTGTCCTCGTCGCGTCGTTGTGTTTCGCGACCACGGGGACCGTGCAGGCGCTCGGCGGTCTTGACGCATCCCCAGTGGCAGTTGGCGCCGGGCGTGGGCTACTTGGCGGGCTCCTCCTCGCGCTGATCGCGTTCGTGGCGCACCGGCGCGCCGCCTCCTCCCCAGCCTGGCTCCCTGCCGTACGCGATGCGCGCGTACCGGTGGCCCTCGGCGTCGTCGGGGTCCTCGCATACAACGCTCTCTTTTTCGCGGGAACGGCGTTGAACGGTGTGGCGATTGGCACGGTGGTAACGATCGGAACTGCGCCGGTTGCCGCCGGCCTCTTCGAGGCGCTGGTGCTCCGCAAGCCGCCGCCCGCGCGTTGGGTTCTCGCCACCGCCGTGGCGATTGTGGGCGTGGTGCTGGTCTCGGGGCTCCTCAGCAACGGCGCAGCCCCGGGTTCCGTGAGCGCTTCTGGACTCCTCGTGTCGATCGGAGCGGGTGCCTCGTACGCGCTCTTCACGGTGGCCTCGAAATCACTCTTCGAACGCCGTTGGAGCGCCACGACAGCGACTGGCACCGTGTTCGGCTTCGCCGGTCTGCTCGGCCTGCCCATCCTCATCCTCACGGACACCGCCTGGCTCTGGACGCCGCACGGGCTCGCCGTGACGCTCTGGCTGGGCGTGATCACCGTTGCCTTCGCCTACACGCTGTGGGCGTGGGGGCTCACGGGCCTGCGCAGTACCACCGTCACCACCCTCACCTTGGCGGAGCCGATGGGTGCCACACTCCTCGGACTGTTCGTGCTGGGCGAGCGCCTCGACGGCGCGGCAGCGACCGGCATCGCGCTCATCGCGCTCGGCCTCGTGATCGTTGCCGCACGCGGCACCGTCAGTGAACCATCTCCCAAGCCCGCACGCCGCCCATGATCCCCGCCGCGTTGGAGGCGATCACCACGTTCTCCGGCAGCTTGTCCCGCTGCGGCGAGGTGATGCGGCGCGAGTTGCCGCCGCCCACATACAGGCGATCCCACATGTACACGGGCACCCAGGACTCGATCACCACGCGGGCGCGCCGGGACCAGTGCGCGTCCCCCAGCCGGATGCGCTCGTGCTCACCGAGGTACTCGTCATAGGTGAGCCCCCACTTCACCGTGGCCTGGCTCAGCTCGGCGTGCGGCGCGAGCCGGCCGTTGTCGAAGATCGCGTTCCCGAGCCCCGTGCCGAGAGTGATGACCATCTCGAGCCCGCGCCCAGTGACCAGCCCGGAGCCGTGCACCTCTGCGTCGTTGAGCACAAGCGCGGGCATCCCGAGCTCCGCCGAGACCGCCTCGCGCATGTTGAACCCTCCCCACGCCGCCACGAGCTCCGGCAGCACCTTCGTGCGCGGCCCTGCCTTACACACGTAATGCGGCGTCGCCACCACAATCCCGTGCCGAATCATGCCCGGCATGCCCACAGTGACGCGATCCGCTGTGGGCATCTGCGCCGCGAGTCCCTCTATCACGCGCACGAGCCGCTCCGGGGGCAGCGGGTATGGCGTAGCGGCACGCACGGGCTGCGCGCGCAACGTCCCGGAATCATCGAGCACCGAGCCCTTGATCCCGCCGCCGCCACAGTCGATCGAAAGCGTCGTGGTCAT
>JAKDIE010000074.1 GCA_030450655.1 Ruaniaceae bacterium | reverse complement strand
CACCCACAGCCTGCGGGCAGGGTCCGCTGCCATCCAGGCAGAAGAACGTCTCGATTGGGAGAGTCTCGCGCGGGGTAGTGCCAGGCCACTCACGGTTCCTGGCCGGCGGGCTTCCCAAGGAGGGCGCCGTGGACGAGGGCTAGGACGTCGTCGTCGGAGATACCTGAAATCCTCGCCGCACGCACCAGCTGATCGACGGCGTCCCGCACGGGCTCAGAGCCAATCCTCGCCCCCTCGGACACGACAGTCCCCACGCGGCGGCGCGATGTCACGAGCCCGAGCATCTCCAGCTCCCGATACGCACGTGTCACGGTGCCGACGGCGATCCCGAGATCCGCTGCGAGGTCCCGCACGGTGGGGAGCCGGGCACCAGGGGCGAGTGTTCCGGCGGCGATCAGGGAGGCGAGCTGCGAGCGCACCTGCTCGAAAGGGGGGACCGCCGAGCCCATGTCAACGGTGATGTGCGTGCTCACTTCGTCCTCCAGGCGAGGACGGCGATCGAGGCGATTGCTACCACTGGCGCAGCAACGGCCAGCGGGGCGCCCCACCACCAGTGGGCGCTGTGCGCCGCGGTGCCGCCGAAGAAGAGCACTGCGGCGAGGCTGGCCGCGAGGGAGAGTTGCACGCCCTTGACGAGGTTGGTGGCTGAGATGCGGCGGAGTGCGGCGTCCTCTTCCGGGGTGGTGCCGCCAACGGCGGGGCGGCGCGCGATCACGTGTAGCACGCCGAGTGTGAAGAGTGCGAGGAACGCGGCGCCGATCAGCATGGGGATCCCGTACGGCCAGCCGGGGAAGGGGCCGCTGGCGCCGCTGACGTTCGGATCCGTCACCATGTGAGCGATGGAGCGGCCGGCGGATTCGCCGTCGCTCGTCGCAACGATGCCCGCGAAGACGAGGAACGCCGCCAGCAGTGCTCCCCAGGTGACGGTGGCCCACTTGGGGACGGATGCGGCGTTCGCGAGGGCGGGCCGGCGGGTGAGGTACGCGCCGCGTTGCTCGCCCTTCGGCTTCGGCCAGAAGGACTCGCCGAGCGCGGCGACATCCACGAAGAGGATCCCGGCCAGCGAGGGGCCGAGCGCGGCGAGGAGGCCGGGGACCTCGGTTGAGTTCACGTACACGGTGGGGAAGGCGTAGACCACCAGGAGTGTGAACGAGATCCCCACCAGCGCGGCGGTTCCGTACAGGATCTGGATGCGGCGGCGGGCGCCGCGGCTTGGCTCGTCGGTTCTCCCGGCGACCGTGAGGACAACCCCCATGATGACCGCGAGCGCCGCCATCGCGGCGAAGACGATGAGGACAATGGTCACGAATCCGATTGACATTGTGTGGCTCCTTTCGAGTGTGGAATCATCCTGCCTCGGTGACGCCCATTGTGTCAATACATTGACACAATGCCCCATTGTTGTTGCTCTGGTGCTTCCTCGCGCTGCCTGCCGCGCCCCACGCGCCGTCGAGCATCTGGTTTCTCTCCGAGTTGGCTACGGCCGTACCCTTGGATTGTTCGCTTCACGCTAGGAGTCATAGTGCGCACGCTGCTCAACATCATCTGGTTCATCTTCGGTGGACTTTGGCTGTCGCTCATGTACCTTGCGCTTGGGGTCCTCATGATCATCCCGATCATCACGATTCCGTGGGCGATCGCGTCGTTCCGGATCGCGAGTTTCGTCGTCTGGCCGTTCGGGCGCACGGTGGTATCGAAGCCGAACAAGGGTGTGGGTAGCACGATCGGGAACATCATCTGGATCGTGATTGCGGGGATCCCGATCGTGATCGGGCACCTGGCCACGGCGGCGGCGCAGGCAGTCACCATCATCGGCATTCCGCTCGCGATCGCGAACCTCAAGATCATTCCGGTCTCGTTCGCGCCCCTCGGCAAGGACATTGTTCGCATTGGCTCCTCCGCCGCGAACGCGCCCCACGTCTACGACTTCACGATCTAGCCGAGACTGCTGCCGCCCGGCACGCGTCACGCGTGTTTGGTAACTCTGGGGTACCCAAGAGCCCTCTTGGGTACCCCAGAGTTACCAGACCTGCATGGAGCGCCCGCTTCGGCGGGCCAGCGGCGCCCACTAAGATTGGCTCGTATGCGAGACCTTTCTCGCCTCCCGAAGGCGCACCTGCACCTCCACTTCACGGGGTCCCTCCGCGTGCCCACACTCGTGGAACTGGCGGAGGCCCGCGGCATGCGCCTGCCCGATTCCCTCACGGGCACCACGCCGCTCCACGTCCCGGCGGATAAGCGCGGCTGGTTCCGCTTCCAGCGGCAATACGACATCGCGCGATCCGTGGTGAAGGGTGAGGACGCGATCCGGCGAGTGGTCCGCGAGGCGGCCGAGGATGACGCTGCGGAGGGCTCGCGCAGGCTCGAGATCCAGGTGGAGCCGAGCTCCTATGCGCGCGAACTCGGCGGCCTCACGCCCACCCTCGAGCTGATTCTTGACGAGGCCGCGCTGGCGAGCCGGGACACGGGCGTTGAGGTGGGGATCATCGTGGCCGCCTCCCGGATCCGCCACCCGCTCGATGCCCGCACTCTCGCGCGGCTCGCGGCCCGCCATGCCGGCGATGGCCCCGGCCAGGTGGTGGCGTTCGGCCTCTCGAACGATGAGCGCAGCGGTGTCACCTCCGATTGGGCGGCGGCCTTCGCGATCGCCCGGCGCGCGGGTCTCCCCGCGGTCCCGCACGGGGGCGAGCTGCTCGGGCCTGAGCACCTCCGCGACGTCGTCGCCCATCTCCACCCCACCCGCGTGGGGCATGGGGTCCGTTCGGCGGACGATCCGCAGCTCCTCGCGCGAATGGTCGCGGAGGGCATCTCTTTCGAGGTGTGCCCAGCCTCGAACGTGTCCCTTGGCGTGTTTGCGGACGAGTCCGCGGTGCCGCTTCGTCAGATGTACGACGCCGGAGCCCAGATTGCGCTCGGCGCGGACGATCCGCTGTTGTTCCGTTCGCGGCTCGTGGACCAGTACGAGATCGCACGCACCCAGGGCTTCGCGGACGAGGAGTTGGCCGAGCTGGCGCGGGAATCGGTCCGCGCGTCCACGGCCTCGGACACCACCAAGCGCGCCATCCTCGCCGATATCGACGCGTGGCTGGCCGCGCCCGCCGAAAATTAGTGGCGCGCGATCGCGATTCCCGTTGTTGAATGGGCTCATGGCGATGTCCGAGTTCGATCAGGTGGAACTCCTCACCGGCGCTGGCGCACGCGATCTCATCGCGCACGCGCTCGGCACTGAGGGCTCCGATCTCATCGAATGCGCCGTTCACGCCCTCCACCACCGTCCGGGCGCGGGCGTCTCTGCGGGGTACACCATCACAGTCCGCACCCCCGGCGGCGCCACCGAGGAGCAGTACATCTGCGCCACCACGGGCCGCATCAGCAACCCCTCCACACCGGGCCGCGTGCGGCTCGAGCACCCGAGCGGGGAGGTCACGGTCCACGTGTGGCGACACCCCCACGATCCGGAACTCCCGGCGCTACCCGCCGCCTGCGACTCGGATACTATCTCCCGCCTGCTCGAGGTCCCCGCGAGTGTCTCGATCGTCAGCTACCGCCCCACCCGCCGGTGCGTGGTCAAAGTGGAGGGACGAGCCGGCACCCTCGCATTCCTCAAGGTGGTGCGCCCCAAGCTGTTCCCCGATCTCGTACGCCGCCACGAGATACTCACCGCCGCCGGACTGCCCGTGCCCCGCATCACGCACACGGACGATCGTGGCCTCGTTGCGCTCACGGCCGCCCCCGGCCGCCCGATGGCCCACTATCTTTCTGCCGGAGTGGACGACGACGCCGCCACCCTTGACGCCGTCGTCGGCATGTTGGATCTCCTGCCGGACTCGGTGACGAGCCTGCCCAAGCATCCGAGTTGGTCCGAGAGGGTTGACTATTACGGGCATGCGGCGGCGACCGCGCTGCCGTCCGAGGCCGAGCGGGCGCGTGGGGTGGCTGCGGAGGTGGTGCGGATGATGCAGAGTTCAGATCCCGGGCCGGTGGTGCCCACTCACGGCGATTTCTACGAGGCGAACATCTTTCTTTCTTCGCCCACGGAGGTCTCGGCGCTGCTGGACGTGGACGCCGTGGGGCCGGGGCATCGCGTCGATGATCTGGCGTGTCTGCTCGGGCATGTCTCGGTGTTGCCGTGCCTCGCGCCGACCTCCTACCCGGAGGTCCCGCACACGCTCGTGCTGTGGTGGGAGTACCTCGCCGCGCAGGTGGATCGGACGGCGCTCGCCGCACGCGCCGCCGCGGTGACTCTTTCGCTCGTTGCGGGAGCGAAGAAGACGCAGGGCGAGGCGTGGCGTCAGGACGCGCTCGAGCGGTTGGCGCAGGCCGAGCACTGGCTCACGCTGGGGTAAGCCAGTGCTCGGGTTGGCGGGTGTGGGTCAGCCCAACAGGTTCTGGATGCGCGTGACGCCTTCAACGATGTCGTCGTCGGACAGTGCGTAGGAGAGCCGCAGGAACCCGGACGGTCCGAACGCCTCACCCGGCACCACGGCCACCTCAACCTCTTCGAGGATGAGATCGGCGAGTTCGGCGGAGGTGTTCACGGTGCGCCCGCGGATGGTGCGCCCAAGGACGCCCTCTACGCTCGGGTAGGCGTAGAACGCGCCCTTCGGGACGGGCACGCTCACGCCGTCGATCTGCGAGAGCATCTCAACGATCGTGAGGCGGCGGCGGTTAAACGCCGTGCGCATGCCGTGGACGGCATCCAGATCACCGGAAACGGCGGCGATCGCGGCGCGCTGCGCCACGTTGCACACGTTCGAGGTGAGGTGGGACTGCAGGTTGGTGGCCGCCTTGATGACGTCCGATGGGCCGATCATCCACCCCACTCGCCAGCCGGTCATGGCGTAGGTCTTGGCCACTCCGTTCACCACGATCGTGGTGTCCGCAAGCTCAGGCACCACGTCGAGGATCGCGGCGGTGGGGGCGTCGTCGTACACCAGGTGCTCGTAGATCTCGTCCGTGATCACCCAGATGCCGTGCTCCAGCGCCCACTTGCCCACGGCTTCGAGTTGCTCGGGGGACCACACCGCGCCGGTGGGGTTGGACGGGCTGCACAGCAGCAGCGCCTTGGTGCGATCGGTGCGCGCGGCTTCAAGCTGCGCCACGGTGGGGATGTAGTCCTGCTCGGGCCCGGCGAACACTTCCACCGGCACGCCGCCCGCGAGGCGGATCGCCTCGGGGTACGTGGTCCAGTAGGGGGAGGGGAGGATGACCTCATCGCCCGGGTCGACGACGGCCGCGAACGCCTGGTAGACGGCCTGCTTGCCGCCGTTCGTGACGAGCACCTGGCTGGGAGCCACGGTGTATCCGCCATCGCGCTTGGTCTTGACCGCGATGGCCTCGCGGAGGGCGGGAATGCCAGCCGCCGGGGAGTACCGGTGGTTCACCGGGTCCTGCGCGGCCTTCACTGCGGCCTCAACGATGTATGACGGCGTGGGGAAGTCGGGTTCCCCGGCCCCAAAGCCGATAACGGGGCGACCGGCGGCCTTGAGGGCCTTGGCCTTAGCATCAACGGCGAGAGTTGCGGACTCGGCAATAGCGGAGAGGCGTGCGGACACGCGGTTATGTGTAGTCACACCCTGATTCTTCCAACACTCGGGCGATCGCACCACACGAGTCCAGAATTGCCGTGCGAACGCGACCCACGTCACGCCCCCGGCGGCGCCTGCGGCTGGACGGACCCGCACCGCGCCACGTAGACTCGTGCGGGTGCCTTGACGGGCGCCATGATTTTCTGTGCCCACGGGTGCGGTAAGATTGTGGCCGCGCATGGCGCAGATAGGGCAGTGGCGCAATTGGTAGCGCACCGGTCTCCAAAACCGGCGGTTGTGGGTTCGAGCCCCGCCTGCCCTGCAGGATCCTGGCGGTGACACCTCCGCTAGGACTCATCACAACGAAGGAATGGCATGAGCGAGAGCGTTCAGAAGGCTGCCGAGAATAAAAGCGGCAACATCTTCTCCCGCATCGTGCTTTTCGTGCGCCAAATCATCGCCGAACTCCGCAAGGTGGTGCGCCCCTCACGCGAAGAGTTGTGGACGTATTTCGTCGTCGTGATCCTCTTCGTTCTGGCTGTCATGTTGTTTGTTGGAGTCATCGACTTCCTCTTCGGCCAGATCGTGTTGTTCATCTTTGGCGGCTAGGCAAGAAAGCAGGAACGCTACGTGACTCAGGATTCAGGAGTCTTCTCCGACGCCCCCATCGTCCCCATCCTGGCGGACGAGGAGGGTGTCGCGCCCGCCTTCGAAGCTGCGGAGGAGGCCCTCGTAGTTGATGTGGAGGAGGACGCGCCCGTCGTCGTCGAGGAGGAAGAGCCCGCCGTCGAGGAAGAGCCCGAGGCCGACGACGACGAGGAAGAGCCCGAAGTCCTGTTCCGTCGTGAACTACGCGTCCTTCCAGGCGACTGGTTCGTGATCCACTCCTACGCCGGCTTCGAGAAGCGCGTGAAGCAGAACCTCGAGTTCCGCATCCAGTCGCTGAACATGGAGGACTACATCTTCCAGGTGGAAGTTCCCATGGAAGAGGTTGTGGAGATCAAGAACGCCCAGCGCAAGCTGGTGACGCGCGTGCGCATCCCCTCTTACGTCCTCGTGCGCATGGAGATGAACAACGAATCGTGGGGTTGCGTGCGGCACACGCCCGGCGTGACGGGATTCGTGGGCAACTCGCATAACCCTGTGCCACTGAGCGAGGACGAGGTTGTCTCGATGCTCGCACCGGCTGCGCAGAAGGTGGCCGCCCCGGCGGGTGCCGCGAAGAAGGCCGCCTCGAGCGGCAAGGCTGCGGCGGCGATCGTTGTGGACTTCGAGATCGGCGAATCGG